>JBOHSC010000303.1:0-6751 GCA_050733115.1 Gemmatimonadales bacterium | reverse complement strand
CGGCCGATCACCGACTGGAAGTCGCGAACCATGCGGGGATACGGATCGGGTCCTACGACCGAGCCGATGATGTAGTGGGTGGTGGGGACGTTGGTGACCCAGTCACGGAGGGCTTCGTTGGTCGCGTCCTTGAGAGTCCGGGTACCCGATTCGACGGGGACCACGGTGGCCCCGAGGAGCTCCATGCGATAGACGTTGAGCCGCTGGCGCGTCACATCTTCCGCGCCCATGTACACCACGCACTCGAGGCCGAAGCGCGCGCACACGGTGGCCGTCGCGACGCCGTGCTGCCCGGCGCCGGTTTCGGCGATGATGCGCCGCTTGCCCATCCGAAGCGCCAGCAGCGCCTGGCCGATCGTGTTGTTGATCTTGTGAGCGCCGGTATGGTTGAGGTCCTCGCGCTTGAGCACGACCGTGGCCCCCACCTCGCGGCCGAGACGGGGGGCTTCGGAGATCGGTGACGGGCGGCCGACGAACTCGGAGAGCAAGCCCTCGAACTCGGCCCAGAAGGCCGGATCGCAGCGGACCGAGTCGTACAGCGCGGCGAGATCGTCCAGCGCCGCGACGAGCGTTTCGGGAACGTAGCGGCCGCCGTAGGGGCCGAAGCGTCCGCCGACGGCTCGCTCAGGAGATAGCGCTATGGCCAAACACGGCCTCCATGAATCGCGCGATTTTCAGTGGGTCCTTGACCCCTGGCAGGCTTTCAACCCCTGAACTTACATCGACTACCTCGGGTCGAACGAGTGCCGCCGCTTCTCCGACTGTCAATGGGGTGAGTCCGCCGGCGAGAACCATGGTATGTCCGGCGAGCCTGGCCCGCGCTTCCCGCGCCACGGCGAGATCGAGTGAGACGCCGGCGCCACCGGCCACGTGCTGAACCATCGGCTCGACGAGGACCCCATCGGCTTCGCCGGTCGACTCGTCGAGAGCGTCGAGGTCCTCGGGACGAGCGATCCGCACCACCCGCCAGACCAGCAGCCCCGAGCACCGGAGCCGAGCGGCCGAGGCTCTCGGATAGGGACCATGGAGCTGGGCTCCTCGCAGCCCCGCCGCTTCGCTTGTCCGGAGAATCTCCTCGAGGCTCTGGTCGCCGAAAACGCCGATCACCGGCGTCGCGCCCCCCGCGACCACGATTTCGGCCGCGAGCGGCACCGAAACCTGCCTTGGCCCAACAGCAAAAACGACGCCCAGGAACGAGGCGCCGGCCTCGACGGCGGCGGCGGCGTCCTCCGGGCGAGTCAGCCCGCAGATCTTGGCCCTAACGGGCATGCCGGGGAATCCTCGTCATGGCGCCAAGGAGCGGGGCCGGGTCGGTCGCAGCCGAGAGCGCAGTTCCCACCAGCACGGCGTCGGCGCCGGCGGCCGCCGCCCGCTCGACGTCGGCGGGGGAAGCCATCCCGCTCTCCGCCACCGCCACGACGCCCGGGGGCACGGCGCTCACGATTTCCCACGCCTTGCCCGTGTCGATCCGGAAGGTGTCGAGGTCACGGCTGTTGACGCCGACGATTCGCGCGCCGCTTTCGAGAGCCACACCCAGCTCGTCACGGGTGTGGACCTCCACGAGCGCGTCGAGCCGCCGCTCCGAGGCGCAGGAGAGGAGGACACGCAGGCGCTCCCGCGAGAGCGCCCTGACGATGAGCAGCACCGCGGAGGCGCCTGCGGCCCGCGCCTCGATGATCTGCAGCTCATCGAGGATGAAGTCCTTGCGGAGCACCGGCACATGCACCCTCTGCGCCACTGCCCTGAGGTCGTCGAGCGAGCCGCCGAAGAAGGGCCCGTCGGTAAGCACCGAAATGGCGGCCGCGCCGGCCCCGGCATAGGCGGCGGCATGCGCCGCCGGATCGAGATCGTCCCGGATCGACCCCCGGCTCGGCGAGCGGCGTTTCACCTCCGCGATGACTCTCACCGTTTCCCCGGCGAGGGCGTGCTCCAGGGGGCGTGGGTCGGCTGCCGAGGAGGCCTCGCGCTCGAGCACAGCCCTTCGCTCCCGGAGGGCGGGGATCTGCCGCCGGGTCGAATTGAGGATCTGCTCGAGGGAAACAGGCATCTTGTCCTTCGGCCGGTATTCGGGTAATCTTATTCGGCCTCTATTCGGTCCGCAGTCATCGCGCAATGAGGAGACACCAATGCCCCTGACCAAGCGCCAGAGCGAAATTCTCGGCTATCTGCACGGACATATTCAGCAGCAGGGGTACGCGCCGAGCTTCGAGGAAATCGCCGAGCGGTTCGGCTTCCAGTCGCTCGCTACGGTTCATGAGCACCTGACCAACCTGGAGCGCAAGGGCTACATCAAGCGCGCCTACAACGAGAGCCGGTCCATCGAGGTGCTGCCGCCCAGGGGTACGTCAGCCGCCAGCGAAATCCCTCTCCTCGGCAAGGTTGCGGCCGGTACCCCCATCGAATCGCTGATGCACCAGGAAACCATCGCCGTGCCCGACCAGATGCTCCCCCGGCGTGGCCCCAACTACGCGCTCCGGGTGCAGGGAACCTCGATGGTCGACGAGCACATCATGGACGGCGACGTCGTCGTAGTGCACGGCAAGCAAACCGCCGAGAACGGCGAAATGGTCATCGCGCTGGTCAACGGCAGCGAGGCCACGGTCAAGAAGTTCTATCGCGAGCCCGGCGGCTGGATCAGGCTGCAGCCCGCCAACTCCACCATGCAGCCCATGAGATTTCAGGAGCGCGAGGTACTCATTCAGGGTGTGGTGGTCGGCGTCATCCGCAAGTACTAGCTCAGGCCAATCGGAGTCGCGCCAGCGCCTCCGCCGCGGCGCCGCCGTCGAGCGCGTCTCGCGCCCGCGCCAGCGATTCTTGGAGCGTCCATCCCCGTCCCGCCACATACAGCGCCGCGCCGGCATTGAGCACCACCGCGCACCGCTCCACCGCCCTGCCCCGCCCGGCGAACAGCTCCTCGATGCGCCGGGCATTCTCCGACGGTGCTCCCCCCGCAAGCTCCTCGACGTCGTCGCATTCCAGCCGGTAGGCGATCGGATCGATCTCCATGCACCGGACCGATCCTTCGGTCACCTCCCATACACTGGTAATGCCGGACGGGCTGACCTCGTCCATCCCAATCGCGGCATGGAGCACGAGTGCGTGCGCCGCGTCGAGGCGCAGGAGGGCGTGCGCCACCAGTGGCGCGCGGCTTCGGTCGGACACCCCGATCACCTGACGGACCACTCCGGCGGGATTCACCAGCGGCCCGAGGAGATTCATGATGGTCGCCACGCCGAGCTCTTTGCGGACGGGCCCTACATGGCGCATCGCGGGGTGATACGTCGGCGCGAAGAGAAAGACGATTCCCGCGTTCCGGAGTACCCCGGCCGCGCGATCAGGGGCGAGCGCGATGTCGATGCCGAGCGCCCGAGGACATCGGCCGAGCCCGAGCGTGAGGTGTAGCTCCGATTGCCGTGCTTGGCGACCCGCACTCCGGCGCCGGCGACGACGAAAGCCGCCGCGGTCGAAAGATTGAGGGTGCCGACCCTGCCACCGCCCGTGCCACATGTGTCCACGAGGGTCTGAGGATCATCGGCGGTGAAGGTGATCATCGCCGAACGCAGCGCCGCCGCCGCGCCCGCGATTTCCTCCGCGGTTTCGCCCTTGGCCCTAAGCCCCATGAGGAGGCCGGCAGTCTGGGCGGCGGTCGCGTCACCTCGCATGACCACGCCGAACGCAGCGGCGGCCGCCTCTTCGGTTAGCGAGGCGCCGCGCGCGAGCTCCTGGAGGGCCGAACGGAGGGCAGCGTCCTGAGTCACGGGCATTCGCGGTCGGGGGCGTGGAAGGTCGGTCCAGGCGTCGGAAAGAGTATCGAAGAAGAGGCTCTTTTGTCAATCGTGACAAGCAGTTGCGCAGCTTGCCCGGGGGGTGCTGAGGGACTAGATTCCGGGCCGATGAGCCGGACATTTCTCGCCACCCTGCACTACGACGGCACCGGGTTTGTCGGGTGGCAACGCCAGCCGGCCGGCCGGTCCGTTCAGGCAGAGTTCGAAGGAGTTCTGGAGCGACTCTTCGAGCGGCGGGTAGTGGCGCACGCCTCCGGGCGGACCGACGCCGGAGTCCACGCCGAGGGCATGGGCGTGAGCTTCTCAGCTCCGGTCACATGGGGGGCCCTCTCGCTGCACCGGGCGCTCAACGCGCTGCTCCCGCGCGACTCCTGGGTCGAGGCAGTGCATCCGATGCGACCTGGCTTCCACGCCCGGAAGAGTGCTATCGCGCGCCGCTACCGCTACGACATCGGCACCGACCGAGCCGCGGCATCGCCCTTCCGCCGGCCGTATGAGTGGCCGCTCATGCGCCGACTCGATCGTGCGGCGCTCGCCACCGCCGCCCGGCGCATCATGGGCCGGCACGAGTTCCCGGCATTTGCGGCCAAGGGCCAGCCAAAGCCTCACTATCTCTGCACCCTGCGGCTCGCGGAGTGGGTCGACCGGCCCGACGGGCGTGGCGTGAGCCTCCACATCGAGGCCGATCGCTTCCTCCATCACATGGTGCGCATGCTGGTCGGCACCATGGTGGACATCGGGCTGGGGCGCCGGCCGGTGGACGACATCGATCTGCTCCTCACGCGCGGAGACAATCAGGCGACCAGTTCGCCCGCGCCCGCGCAAGGCCTTTATTTTGTGGCCGCGACGTATCCGCCGGAGCTGTTTGCCGATCCCGCCGACGAGGAGGCGCATGCGCTGGTGCACGACGCGTAACGGCGCACTCCTTCTCTCCCTCATGCTGCTCGGTTGCGGCGACCGCAGTCCGGCCGCGAGCGCCATGTCGGTAGCCACCGCAGCGGCGCAGGCTTCGGCGGTTCGGCCGGCCGACGTCCAGCAGAGCACCCGTGACTCGCGCCGCACCGCCCTCGTCACCGCGGCGGAGCGTGCCTCCGCCTCCGTGGTCTCGATCAACGTCACTTCACGACGCGAGGCACCACCCCGCTCACCCTGGGATTTCTTCTTCGTTCCCGAGGGCGCCCGGCTGGTTCAGGGTTACGGCACCGGGTTCGTCGTTCGTCCCAACGGCATCATCCTCACCAACCAGCACGTGGTGGCCAACGCCGAACAGGTCGTGGTGACGCTCTCCGACGGCAGCGACCTGCCGGCCAAGGTGCTCGGCGAGGATCCGGTTACCGATATCGCGGTGCTCAAGATCGATCGCCAGGGGTTGACGCCGGTGGTTCCGGGTCGCAGTACCGACCTCATGATCGGCGAGTGGGTCGTAGCGCTCGGCAACCCGTACGCCTACCTGCTCGGCAACGCCGAACCGACGGTCACGGTGGGCGTGGTGAGCGCGGAGGGCCGCAACATCCTGCCCAGCGGCGACCAGACCGGCCTCTACCTCGACATGATCCAGACCGACGCCGCGATCAATCCCGGAAACTCCGGCGGCCCGCTCACCAACGCGGTCGGCGAGGTCGTGGGAGTCAACTCGTCGATTTTCAGCAACAGCGGCGGGTCGGTCGGGCTCGGATTCGCCATACCGATCGAACGCGCGCTCCGCGTGGCCGACGAGATCATCCGCACCGGCGCCGTGCGGCGTGCCTGGGTGGGGCTCGAGGTAGAAGGGGCCGCGGCAATGCGCAACTGGAAGAGCCAGGGAGGGGTGGTAGTGACGAGTGTTGCGCCGGATGGTCCCGCGGGCAAGGCCGGAGTTCACACCGGCGACGTGCTGGTCGAGGCCAACAGCCGCCGGCTCCGCAACTATCTCGACTGGGAGGCGGTCAAGCTCGACCTTCACGTCGGTGACGGCGTGGAGCTTACCCTCCGCAATGGCGGGCAGCAAACTACCCGGCGCATCGTCACCGGAGATCTGCCGACGGTCACCGCCGAGAAGTTTACCGTCCTCAAGGAGCTGCAGCTCATCACGATCACGCCGTCGGTGCAGGCGGAGCGCGGGATCCGGAGCGAGAGCGGCGCGCTCATCTTCAAGATCTCGTCTCAGGTGAGCAGGGCCACGGGGCTTCGCGAAGGTGATGTGATCGTGGCCATCAACCGCAATCCCGTCCGCACCGCGGAACAGGTCGAGGAGCTGATGAACGTCCGCTCCGGCCAGCTCATCCGCGTGTACTTCGAGCGTGACGGCCAGATTTCCTTTACCGACCTCTCCTTCCGATGACCGACGACGATCGCTGGCGCTCGCCGCTCGGCACTCGCTACGCCTCCCCGGCCATGCAGACCCTCTGGGGAGAGCAGAAGCGCATCGCGCTGTGGCGGCGGCTCTGGCTGGCGCTCGCGGAGGCAGAGCGCGATCTGGGGATCGACATTCCCGGCGAGGCGCTCACCCAGATGCGGGCCCACCTCGACGACGCCGATCTGGCCACCGCCGCGAGGTACGAGCGCCGGTTCAGGCACGACGTGATGGCGCACGTGCACGCTTTCGGCGAGCAGGCGCCTGCCGCGCGCCCCTTTCTCCATCTTGGCGCCACCAGCGCCTTCGTGACCGACAACGCCGATTTGATCGTCATCCGCGAGGGCCTGCGCCTGCTCCTGGGACGGGTCATCGCCGTGTTGTCGGCCCTCGAGGGGTTTGCCGTCCGAAACGCCTCACTCGCGTGCCTCGGGTATACCCATTTTCAGCCCGCCCAGCTCACTACCGTGGGGAAGCGCGCGACACTCTGGATGCAGGACTTCGCGCTCGACGTCGAGGAGATCACGCACCGGCTCGAGTCACTGCGATTCCGCGGCTGCCAGGGCACCACCGGAACGCAGGCATCGTTCCTCGAGCTCTTCCGCGGCGACCACGACAAGGTGCGCGAGCTCGA
>JBOHSC010000302.1:0-10882 GCA_050733115.1 Gemmatimonadales bacterium | reverse complement strand
GTGCTGGCCCAGAGCAGCCGCTGAGGCCGGGCACCGGTGGCGGCGAGCTTCTGCCAGCCGGGTGAGTCGAGCAGCTCGCGGTACGCCCGGTAGGTCCGTCCGGCGATCGCGATACCCAGGCGGCCGCGGAGCGCCGCGGGCACTTTGTCGAGCACCGCTTTGTCCCACCGGCTGATGAACACTGACGCCACCGACTCGACCACGGGATCGAGGTCCGCCGCGACGCGGCGCTCGACCCCGCGCTGGTACGCCCCGGCCGCCGCCAGATACTGCTCCCTGGAGAAGAGGAGCGTGACATTCACCGGCACGCCGGCGAAAATGGACTCCTCGATGGCCCGAAGCCCCTCCCGGGTTCCTGGAATCTTGATGAACAGATTGGGCCGCGCGGCGCGCCGGTGCAGCGACCGTGTTTCCTCTATAGTGCGCCCTGTGTCATGGGCCAGAAGTGGTGACACCTCGAGGGAGACCCAGCCGTCGGTGCCGCCAGTCGCCCGGTGAATCGGCGCGAATAAATCGGCCGCCTGGGTCAGGTCTTCCAGCGCGAGTTCAAAAAAGAGCGCCTCGCCGGCTAGCCCAGCGGCGGCTTTCGTATGAATCGATTCGTCGTACCAGCCGCCGCTCCCGATGGCGTGCTCGTAAATCGTCGGATTGGAAGTGAGCCCGGTGACGGACAGCTCGGCGCTATAGCGCCGAAGCGTGCCGTTCTGGAGCATCTCCCGGGTGATGTTGTCGAGCCAAAGGCTTTGGCCCAGATCATGGAGTTGTCGAGTGGGGTTCATGGGTATCCCTCCTGGCTCCGCTCACCGAGGTGGCGGCGCCGAGCAGCATCGGTGTGTCGTAATGCAAAAGGTCGCCGATCCGTTCGACTCTCAGGTCGGCTGGCGGATAGGCGGCCAGGATCGCAGGGTCGTGGGCGTAGTGCCCCTGGTGGACGAAGACGGTGGTGACGCGCGGTCCCCAGAACTCCTTGACTGCCGCCAGGATGCGGAGCTTGTCGTCCACCAGTACGTAGTGATCGGCCGGGTAGCGGCATTCCACTTCGTCCATCTCCTGTTCCTTGTGGACGTAGATCAGCACCCTGTCGTCCACCGCCCGCCCGATCCCCGAGCGCTGCACCTTCCGCGGCTGGAAGACCACGTCGCCATCCGAGAGGACCACCACTGGCGCCCCCCGGCCGAAGTGCGCGAGGACGTCGAGGGCGCCGGGATACAGTCGTTGGACGAAGGGATAGTCCAGCAGGTAGGCGGACACCATAAGGAGATGCGGGTCGTGCAACCGCTCGAGGCGGTAACGCTGTAGCGCCCCGAGGTAGTCGGAGTACCCCAACTCTTCGCGCAGCTCGAGGAAGAGAGTCCAGTAGCGTTCGGCGGCGGCGGGACCCGATTGCTGCACCAGGTGCGCGTGATAGTCGGCCTGTGCGGCATCGTTGTCGAGCAGCGTATTATCCACATCGAACAGGAAGACTACCTCATGCCGGGGTGTCATCAGCAGGTCCAATCCTGCTCGGGATTGTGCCAGCCATCCCCGTTCAGCAGCAGGCGATCGGCCTCCGCCGGCCCCCAGGTGCCGCGATCGTATTCGAGGAGGGAGGACGGCTCCGCTAGCGCCGGCTCAATCACCCGCCACGCATCCTCCACCGAATCCTCGCGCGCGAAGAGGGTCTGGTCACCGCGCATCGCGTCGCCGAGCAGCCGCTCGTAGGGGGCCATCTGCTCCGACCCATCATGGCAGGCGACGAGCTCGATGTCCTCGCCCCGCATGGTCTCGCCGGGCAGTTTGGCCCGTGCGCCCAGGGAGATTACGACCTGGGGACTCAAGCGGAAGCGAAAGTGGTTGGGCGGGGCCGTGGCGCAATCCGCGAAGAGCACCAGCGGGGGTCGCTTGAGCTCGATTAGCACCTCGGTCACCGTCACCGGCAGGAACTTTCCGGTGCGGATGTAGAACGGGACGCCGGCCCAGCGCCAGGAATCGATCTGCAGGCGCACGGCCGCAAAGGTCTCCACCGTCGAATCGGGGGCCACCCCCTGCTCCTGCCGGTATCCCCGGAACTGGCCGCGCACCACGTCGGACGGCTCGAGCGGCCGCATCGCCCGGAACGCCTGGCTCTTCGCGTCACGCATCGCCTCGGTCCCCCGGCCGGCCGGCGCCTCCATCGCCAGGAGACTGGCGACCTGGAGCAAGTGATTCTGCAGCACATCCCGGATGGCGCCGGCTTCCTCGTAGAATCGCCCTCGGCCCTCGATGCCGAATTGCTCCGCCATGGTGATCTGCACCTGCTCGATATAAGTGCGGTTCCAAATCGGCTCGAGGAAGGAGTTGGCGAAGCGGTAGTACAGGAGGTTCTGCACCGGCTCCTTGCCGAGAAAGTGATCGATGCGGAAGATGGCCGGCTCGGGAAAGAACTGGTGCAGCGTGGCGTTGAGCGCCTCAGCCGAGGCAAGATCGCGGCCGAACGGCTTCTCCACGACGACCCGGGCGTTGCGCGCGGCCCCGGCCCCGGCAAGACCAGACGCGACCGCGGTGAACAGACTGGGCGGGATGGCCAGATAGTGGAGCGGGCTCGTCGCGCCGTTCAGCGAGCGGCGCAACGCCTCGTAGATGCCGGGATCCTCGTAGTCGCCCCCGACGTACCGCAGGAGCTCGCACAACCGGGCGAATGCCGCCTGGTCTACTCCGCCGTGCTGCTCGAGGCTCTCCCACGCCCGCGCCCTGAGCTGCTCCAGGCTCCAGCCGGACCGGGCTACGCCCAGGATCGGCACACTCAGGTGACCGTGCCGGATCATCGCCTGCAGGGCGGGGAAGATCTGCTTGAACGCGAGATCGCCGGTGACGCCGAAGACGACGAGAGCGTCGGAGAGAGGTTGGTCCATCCTGATCGTCCTAGCTGGTGCCTTTCTCCTCGTGACCGCCGAATTGGTAACGGAGCGCGGAGAGAAGCTTATTGGAGAAGTCAGCCTCCCCACGTGAGCTGAAGCGCTGGAACAGCGCGGCGCTCAACACGGGGCAGGGAACGGACTCGTCGACGGCGGCGGCAACGGTCCAACGCCCCTCGCCCGAGTCCGACACCCGGCCGGCAAAGTCCGACAGGTCGGGGCTCTCGCGCAGAGCGCGCGTGGTGAGATCCAGCAGCCAGGACCCGACCACGCTGCCGCGCCGCCACAGCTCGGCGATCTGGGCCAGGTCCAGCGTGTATCGGTAGTGCTCCGGGTGGCGGAGCGGCGTGGTCTCCGCGTCCGTCTCCTGGGCGTGGAGCCCCGCGTCCGCGTGGTGCAGGATGTTGAACCCCTCCGCGTACGCCGCCATGAGCCCATACTCGATCCCGTTGTGGACCATCTTCACGAAATGCCCGGCACCGTGGGAGCCGCAGTGCAGATAACCTCGCTCCGCGGTTCCCGTGGCGGAGGTGCGGCCGGGGGTCCGCGGAGCGGCATCGGTCCCTGGGGCCAGCGCCGCGAACACGGGATCGAGATGCTCCACTACCGGCGCCTCGCCGCCGATCATCAGGCAGTAGCCTCGGTCCAGGCCCCAGACACCGCCGCTCGTCCCCACATCTACATAATGGAGGCCGCCCGCCTTCAACTCCGCCGCGCGACGGATGTCGTCGTGGTAGTAGGAGTTGCCGCCGTCGATGACGATGTCGCCCGAGGCGAGGAGCGGCACCAGGGCCGCGAGCTCCCGATCCACCAGGGCCGCGGGCACCATGAGCCACAGCGCCCGCGGGGCTCGGAGCGCGCCCACGAATGCGGCAAGCGAGTCGGTGCCCATCGCCCCTGCGTCGCGGAGGGCCGCGACGGCGGGGGCGTGAACGTCGTATACCACGCACTCGTGGCCTGCCCGCATCAGCCGGCGGACCATGTTCCCGCCCATGCGCCCCAACCCGATCATACCGAGTTGCATTGTGTCCCTTTCTCGCTCACTGAGGTGGGCCGGCGGCGGCGAGCTCGCAACCGCGCATGGCCGCGCCCAGCAGCGCCGCGCGCCGGGTCACCACATGCACGGGCACCCGGACCAGCAACTCGTCCAGCCGCCCCTTGGCGACGAACGCCCGCATGAACCGGCCGTCGTCGAGCGCTGGGAGAATGCGTATGGGGATGCCGCCCGCCAGGTAGACGCCACCGGTGGCCAGGACCTTCAAGGCCAGGTTCCCGGCCTCGGCGCCCAGGATCGAGACGAACAGCTCGAGGGCGGCGAGGCTCAGAGGGTCCGGGTCGGGACGGCGCAGGGCCGCTTCGCCGATGATGGGGGGCTGATCTCCGCCGGCCGCGCGCTGGCGAGCCACCTCGGCTGACTCGGGCGCGTAGCCGGATTCGCGCAGATACTCGTAGATGTTCACCAGACCGGGGCCCGAGCAAACTCGCTCGATGCTCACGTGGTCGAACCGTCGTATGAGATGGGCGAGGAGCCCGGCCTGCAGCTCGGTGATGGGGGCGAAGTCGGCATGGCCACCCTCGGACGGAAACGCGCGGTAGCGCGTGCCATCCCAGGTGAGGAAGGCCTCGCCCAGCCCGGTGCCCGGGGCGATGACCGCGAGCGAGCCACCGGGCAGCGGCACGCCCGGGTTGAGAGTATGGAGGTCGTCGGCCTCGAGGACGGAAGTCGCGATGGCGATCGCCTCGAGATCGTTCAGCAAGTGGGCCGGGGATACCTGCAATTCCGCGGCGAGGTCGGCCTCCGCCAGGACCCAGCTCAGGTTGGTGACATGGGCGCGCCCGGCGATGACCGGCCCGGCCACGGCGAGGCAGGCTCGCTCGACCCGGAGGTCAGTTCCCGCTAGAAATTCGCGGACCATCACTCCGAGCGAGCCATACTTCGCGCTGGGAAATTCGGCCTGGAAGAGCGGCGCCTGCGGCCCCCGCTCCGGGGAGAATACGGCCAGCGCGGTCTTGGTCCCGCCGATGTCCCCGGCAAGCAGCAGGCCCTTTCCCCTTAAGGAGGCGAAAGGCCCGGCGACCGCGCGGGCGTCGTCCAGCGAAGTAGTCATCTCAACTCAATGTAGCCCGGTTGCTCACCAACCCTGCCACCCGCCCCCGAGAGTTGCCGATCGAGGTCCCAGGCCGTCAATCTATGAGTGTTAACCAATTGATAAAGTGGGAGCTACGGCGCACATTCGAGGCGGATCACAAGCGGAAACACTCGCGCACATCCAGAAGGCGCGGGAGCCAGCACGCTTTCCGACGCGAGCCGGATGTTCGCCTCACATAGTTTGAATGGAATGGACCACTCCACGCAGGCCTTCGGCAAACCCGGAATCGCTCCCACCTGGAGTTCCAGCGACAAGGATCTGGTCACGACCGCGCTGGGTCCGAGTCGCATCTGGGCCACCCTCGGGTACGGCATAATCAACGAGGTGTATTGGCCCGCAACCGGGGATCCTCAGATCCGCGATCTGGGCTTCATCGTGGCCAGAGACGGCGATTGGATCGAGCTCAAGCGTGCGCGTCGTTACCGTATCACGCTGGCCAAACCCCACGTGCCGTTGCCCCGGGTGGTGCACGAAGGCCCCGGGTACCGCCTCACATTGGAAGTGGTCCCCGATCCTTCCCGCGATGTTCTGCTCGTGTCGTATGCACTCGATGGGGACTACGACCTGTATTTCCTTCTCGCTCCCCACCTGGCCAGCAGCGGCCTCGGGAACACGGCGTGGGTGGACGGGGACCTCTTCGCCCAGCGGGGGAACCACGCACTGGCGCTCGTTGGGTCCGCGCCGTTTCTCCGGGCAAGCGCCGGCTATGTCGGTGCGTCGGACGGGTGGCAGGACTTCAACCGCAATGGGCGGATGACCTACACCTTTGACCGCGCCGAGGAGGGAAATGTCGCGCTGATGGGCCAGACTGGTGCGAGAAGTGGTGTTCTCGCCCTTGGGTTTGGCCGCACGCCGGAAGGGGCCCGGACACTGGCCGTCTCCAGCCTGACGGAAGGGTTCGAGGCGTCGAGAGCGTTGTTCGTGGCAGGCTGGGAGCAATGGGCCGACAGGTTGCAGCTTCCCGCCGCCGCGCCTGCATTTGGGGCCGCCGTTGCCGAAGAGGCGTATCTGTCCGCGGTGATGCTGAAGGTCCACGAGGACCGTGCCTTTCCCGGGGCGATTGTTGCGAGCCTCAGCGTGCCGTGGGGGAGTTCGAGCGATTCCTCGGGCGGGTACCATCTGGTCTGGGCGCGCGACGCTGTGGAATCCGGGTTCGGTCTCCTTGCCGTCGAACAGCGAGACGACGCGGAGCGTGTGCTGGCCTACCTGGTGGCCACCCAGCTGCCCGATGGCCACTGGCACCAGAACTTCTTTCCCGACGGGCGTCCGTTCTGGGACGGCGTGCAGCTTGACGAGGCGGGGTTTCCCATCCTGCTCGCCGCCAAGCTGCTCGAGAAAGGAGCCCTGCGGATCAGCGGAACGGAGGTCATGGCGAAACGCGCGGCGGCCTACATCGCTTCGTGGGGCCCCGGCACTCCGCAGGATCGGTGGGAGGAGAATGGGGGCAACAGTCCCTTCACCCTCGCGGTGGAGGTGGCCGCGTTGGTGGCGGCCGCCAGCATGCTGAGCGGCCGGGACGGCGAGTACGCTCTCTCCCTTGCGGACTATTGGAACGAACGCATCGAAGAGTGGTGTTACGTAACCGACACTCTGCTCGCCCGAGACCTGGGCGTGGCGGGCTACTACGTGCGGCTCGGTCCCATCTACGCGAGAGGCGTGGCCGATCGAATTACACTGCGAAACCATGACGGTGCTGAGAGCGCGACCACCGAGGAGCTCGTCGGGCTCGAGTTCCTGGCTCTCGCGCGTTTCGGACTGCGTCGGGCCGACGACCCCCGCATCCTGGACTCACTCCGCGTTGCCGATGTGCTCCTCCGGGTGGACACTCCTTCCGGTCCCCTCTATCACCGGTACAACGGCGACGGGTACGGTGAACACGCCGACGGCGGGCCGTTCGACGGAGTTGGGATCGGTCGGGCTTGGCCCCTCCTGACGGGGGAGCGCGGCCACCTCGCGCTCGCGCTGGGCGAAGATCCGATGCCGTATCTGGGCACGATGCTCAGGACCGCTGGAACGTGCGGGTTGCTCCCGGAGCAGGCGTGGGACGCCGCGCCCATTCCGGAACGGGGACTCCACCCGGGGAGACCGTCGGGGAGCGCAATGCCGCTGCTTTGGGCCCACGCGGAGTTCCTGCAACTCCTGGCCGGATGCGACCTGGGCCGGCCCTTCCAGCTACTGCGGACGGTGAAGGATCGCTACGGGGGCCGGCGCCCTGACGCGTCGACCTGGCACTGGCGCGCCGAGACCGACTTCGCCGCCCTTCCTCCCGGGAGGGCGCTCCTGATCGAAGACCGGGTCCCATTCACGCTCCATTACGCGTTCGACGACTGGAGCGCCGCACGGGACCGCGCGGCCGAAGAGCAGGGGCTGGGGATGTTCGGCGTCCGCCTTAGCGCGGAAGACCTGGCCTCCCGTGACGAGATCCGCTTCACCCGGCGCTTCGGCGATGAGTGGGAGGGTCTCGATCACAGAATAGCGCTCGGTGTTCCGGCACCCCCAGGCCCAGGGGCATAGGTCAGCACGCCGCGGACGATACGCGCGGGCGCCGTCAACTCGTGTGCTCGAGCGGTGTCGGCATCCATGATATGGATGACGCGCGCACTAAAGGACACCAGTACGTCGGCGATCATGCGTCGATGGCAACGCCACCAGAGAACCTCCGCGCACATGATCGCGGTGCGAAGGCCCCGGGCCACCATCAGGAGCTCGAAGAGACCAGCGGCAAACTCGTCACCCGCAAGGTGGTCGGCATAACCTCGAAAGGCTGGGTGTCGCCAGGCACTGTTCGGCGTCTTCGAGGCCGGTTGGCGACGACCTCCCAGGGCGGGGATGGATATGTAGTCGATCCCGGCGGCGTGAAGTGCGGCTTCGAGGGCGGCCTTGTCGTACTGCGGCTGACGGCGGGAACCGGGAAAGCGCCGGACGTCGGCGACCGCTTCAATTCCATATGGCGCGAGAACAGCGAGGAATTCGGGAAGCGAACGGGTCGAATGCCCGACGGTCCACACGGCCAGTGTCATGTCCCGGAACGTACCGCAGTTCGCGCCGCGTGGCTTGGCGCTGCCGCTCCGCTCGGCCGATGCCCGGAGGCCCGCCTACTCCGCCCGGAACACCGTCGCCGGTGCAACCCGAACCGCGCGCAACACCGGTACCAGGCTCCCGGCCAGCGTCATCACCACGCACAGAGTGACCGTTGCCGAAAACGTCGCGGCGTCGCCGGGCAGGACGCCGGCCAGCAGCGACTGCATGGCCCTGCCCGCGGCGTAGGCCAAGACGATGCCGGGAAGAACGCCGGCTGCGGCGAGCAGCACCGCCTGCCGCATGACCATTGCGACGATCGCGCCGGATTGCGCGCCCAGCGCCATGCGCACCCCGAATTCGTGCCGCCGGCTCGAGACCGCGAACGACAGGAGGCCGTGGATGCCGACGGCCGCCAGGAAGAACGCGATCGCGGCGAACGCCGCCAGCACCCGCGCCTGCACCGCGCGCGACGCGGTTTCCTCTGTGACGATCTCCTCCAGCGTTCGCACATTGGAAATGGGCTGCTCCGGGTCGGTGGCGCTCACGGCCTGGCGAATCGCTGGAAGCAACGTCCCAGGGGGCATCGATGTGCGAATGGCCAGGTCCTGCGGGATGTAGCCGATGAGCGAACCGTCCTGCACCTGCAGATAGGGGAGATAGACCTGCGGCTCGCTGCTCCGGTCGAGGCCGCGCACCCGAATGTCCCCCACGACGCCGACCACGGTGCGCTCGCTGAAGCCGAACTGGAAGCGCTTGCCGATGGGATCGTCGTTCGGCCAGTGGCGCCTGACGAACGATTCGCTCACCACCGCCACGAACGGCTGATCGGCTCGGTCGGTCTCGGCCACGTCACGCCCGCTGCGAATCGGTATCCCCATGGTCGCGAAAAAGCCGGGCGTGGTGAACCGGAGACTGGCCACATTCGACTCCGAGCGCGTCTCCGGTTGACCGGGAAAGGCGACGGGCCAGATCCCTCCGCCCCTCACCATGGGCAGAAACGAGATGTACGCCGCACTCGACACGCCCGGCAGGGTGCGTACGCCGCTCAGCACCCCACGGTAGAATTGCTCGCGCCGGGCAACGCTGTCGTATCGCGGCAACGGCAAGGCAGTCCGAAGTGTAAGCACGCCATCGGCTCGGAATCCCGGGTCGGTGGCCTGGATGCGCCAGAGCGCCCGCATGAGGAGCCCCGCGGATACCAGGAGCACCACCGAGGCCATGACCTCCACCACCACGAGCGCTCCACGCAGACGAGCTTTCCGGCCGCCACCGCCGCGCGCGCCTTCGCGCAGCGCGCCGGGATCGGGAGTGTGCGACACGCGCAGGGCGGGGAAGACGCCGAACCCGATGCCGGTGGCCGCGGTGAGCAGGGCAGCGAACAGCAGGATGCGCAAATCCACGGCCGGCGTCTGTGCGATGGGGAGCGTGGTGGGCACCAGCCTCCCCAGCAGCGGGACCGACGCGATCGCCACCAGCACACCGAGCGCTCCACCCAGCAGGGCGAGCAGGAGACTCTCGGTGAGCAGTTGCCGCACCAGACGCTCGCGGCCCGCGCCGAGCGCGGTGCGCACCACGAGCTCGCGGTGGCGTATCAGCCCTCGTGCCAGCAGCAGGTTGGCGAGGTTGGCGCAGGCGATGAGCAGCACGCAGAGTGACGCGCCGCACAACCCGAGCAGCAGCAGGCGGGACTGCTCGGAGAATCCATCCTTGAGCCGATAGACCGTCGCACCGATCTTCTCGTTCTCCTTGGGATACTGCCGCTCGAGATTTGCGGCGATCACCGTCATCTCCGCCCGCGCCTGCTCTACCGTGACGCCGGGGCGCAGTCTGGCCACCACCTGGAACCAATTGTTGGTCCGGTCGGTGTCGGCCAACTGGTCGATCGGCATCGGCTGCCAGAACTGAACCGTGCGGCTGGGAAAGTGGAAGTCCCGCGGCATCACTCCGAGAACGACACGCGGCACCCCATCGAGCACGACGGAGCGCCCGATCACCTCGCGACTGCCGGCGAACACGTCCTGCCACAGGGCATGACTCAGCACGACGCCGTCGCTTCCCTGCGCCGAAGTGAACAGACGCCCGATCAGCGGCTGAACGCCGAGCATCGGCAGCAGGTCCTCCGTGACCACCGACCCCTCCACCCGCCTCGGTGCGCCCTCTCCCAGGAGATTCGCGGCGGCGCCGTGAAACGCGCCCATGGCCTCGAACGAGCGGCTCGATGTCTTCCAGTCGCGGTAGTTGGGAGGAGAGAGCTCCATCGTGCTGTAACCGGGAGGAGCCTCCCACAGCCGCACCAGGTGCGAGGGGTCGCGAAACGGCAGTGGCCGCAGCATCACGAAGTCGGCAACCGAGAATGCCGCGGTATTGGCTCCGACTCCCAGTGCCGTGACAACGATGGCCGTGATGGCGAATCCCGGCGCCCGGATCAGCGTGCGCGCGGTGTACCGCAGGTCCTGGCGCAGCAGGTCCCAGTGCACGAGCGCGGCGTTGGCGAACACGTCGAGGCACTCGACGATCCACAGGCCCGCCCTGGCCACTGTGTCCGGGGCTTGGCGGAGACGCCGCTCGAAGAGGGCGCTCATCTCCCCGCCATACTCCCGCCGGAACGACGCGGGATAGAGCGACAGGAGTACCCGGTATCCGCGCATCATGCGCGGCCCGGGGCAAGGCCCTGCACTCGCGCCATCTGCACCAGGTTGGCCATGCGCTGCGTTTCCCCGCGAGCCACGGCGGCGCCGAACGGCGAGATGCGATAGTACCGGCGGCGCTCGTCGTCGAGCTCCGGCGCCGGCCGCTCGCTGGTTTCGGTGATGAGCCCCTGCTCGAGCATTCGCTGGA
>JBOHSC010000301.1:0-2434 GCA_050733115.1 Gemmatimonadales bacterium | reverse complement strand
GGCGCCCACGCCTCCCGACCGCAACTACTTCGTCTTCGTGGCAAGCGAGGGAAACGATCGCATCGCGCTGGTGCGGTTCGGGCCGTCAGGTGCCACGGTGGAGCGCGAGCGGAAGATCGGCAGCAATCCCACCGAGCTGGCCGGCCCGCACGGTCTCTTCGTATCGCCCGACGGCAAGTGGTATTACGTCTCCACCGCGCATGGCACTCCCAACGGCGCCCTCTACAAGTTCTCGACCGCCAACGACAGCCAGGCGGGAAGGGTCGAGCTGGGACGTTTCCCCGCCACGGTGCAGGTGGCGCCCAACGGCCACTACGCCTGGGTGGTCAATTTCAATCTTTACGGTGACATGGTCCCCTCGTCGGTGTCGGTGGTTTACACCGACAAGATGCTCGAGGTGCGCCGTATTCCGACCTGCGTCATGCCGCACGGCTCCCGCCTTTCGCCCGACGGGAGCCGCCAGTACTCGGCGTGCATGATGAACGATGCGCTTGTCGAGATCGACGCAAACACGATGGTGGTTGCACGCAATTTCGCCCTTAAGAAGGGCAGCGAGCACGGGATGACCGGGCCGGTGGGCCCCATGACCATGGGGGGCGTGAGCTGCTCACCCACCTGGGCGCAGCCCTCGGTGGACGGGCGTACGGTCTGGGTCGCCTGCAACAAGTCGAACGACCTGGTGGAAATCGATGTCCAGTCGTGGACCATGCGCCGCCGCATCCCGGCCGGCGAGGGGATCTACAACCTCGCCGCCAGTCCCGACGGGCGTCTGGTCGTGGGAACCAACAAGAAGGGAAAATCGGTGTCGGTGATCGAGGCGGCCACCGGCAAGGAGCTGGCCCGCATCCCCACGACCCGGCGAGTGCCGAGCGGACTGGTCATCTCACCGGACAGCCGGTACGCCTTCGTCACGCAGGAAGGGGTGGGCGCGGAGCCTGGCGCGGTGGATGTGATCGACCTGCGCTCGCTGGAGAAGGTCGCGAGCGTGGACGTGGGTCAGCAGGCGGGGGGAATCGACTTCTGGAAGAGCGAGGCGGTCTCGTCGCCCTGAGCGTCAGAAATACGAGAGCCACGCGTCTCGGCGCCGCCGCTTGAAGTCCCCGAACCAGCGCGATGGGTAATAGAGCGCCGCCACCACGCAGGCGAAGACGAGATACAGCAGGCCGAGGGACCAGGTGTATCCGGCTGGAGCTGGTGGGTTCATGACCGGGTGGTTGGCAAAGAGCCACGGATCGACGGCGCCGGTGCGGACCAGCGAAACGAGCAGGGCCACGGCGTGGATGAGCGGGATGTGGACCACGTAGTAGAAGAACGGAACCCGGCCGAAGGTGGCCAGCGCATCCGCCCACCACCCTCGGGCCCGCTCCAGCACGGGAATTACCGCAATCGTAGGCCCCAGCGTCATCAGGAGAAACAACAGCGAGGCGGGATACTTGTTCGCGTTGAGGAAGGAGAGCAGCGGCGGGTAGGTCGTCTCCGGGGCGTTCCACGGCACCGGATCTCCGTAGAGGTTGAACCCCCTCAGAATCACGAAGGCACCGATCGCCGCCAATCCCAGACGGAGGCACCAGCGTTTCCGCTCCGCCGCTTCCATCAGCATTACCGGCCCGAACGCATATCCCGCCGCCATGGCCCCGATCCACGGCACGATGGAATAGAGTACGAAGAGCACCGGTCCATCCGTCCCGAGCCGGATGGGCCCGCCGAAGTAGAGAACTTGCCAGACCCACCCGATCGGGCTTTGCCGCAGCGCCGGGAGGAGTTGCGCCATGAACGGATCGACGAGGTTGTGGCCGGCCACGATGATCACGGCCAGCGCAGTGATAGCGGAACCGGGTAGCCACACGAGCAGACTCAGGAGGATCATGCACCAGCCGATCGCCCAGATGACGCCGGCCATGAGGTAGTGCCCGAAATCGAAGTTGAAGGTCCATGCGACGCGAAGCACGGTCAGCTCGAGCAACACCAGCCACGCGCCACGGGTGAGCAGCAGGCGGGAGAGTGCCGCGCGGTTGCCCAGCTTCCTGCCGTGCAGAAACGCCCCGGTGCCCGCGAGAAAGATGAAAGCCGGGGCGCAGAAGTGGGTGACCCAGCGGGTGAAGAAGATGCCCGGCGTGGGGCCGCCGGGCGGAAGCCCGGAGTAGACCCGGACGTGATCGAGCGCCATCAATACCATCACGGCGCCGCGTACGATATCGAGCGATCGAAGGCGCGGCCGGACTCCGCCGGAGACCGGCGTTGACGTTGTTTCTCTCGGCAGGACATCGCTCATGGGGTGACCTCTCCTGTTCCCGACGTCGGGCTGTCCAGGCCGGTTTCGGGTGGGGCGGGCACGGGGAGCAGAGCGCCGGCTCGGTCCGAAGATACATTTGCCGTGTCGGGACTACACAATGCGGGGTTCACGCAACGGTCAACCGTGCCCCTATCCTCTTGA
>JBOHSC010000300.1:0-1862 GCA_050733115.1 Gemmatimonadales bacterium | reverse complement strand
GCGAGCACACGATGCACTTGCTCGGATCGAAGGTGAAGTAGGGGTTCGACGTGTCCTTCGGGGACTTGAGGTGATTCTTCCCCCCGAAGCCGTAACGGACCTCCCGAAGGCCCACAGCGCCGGCCATGTCCTGCAGCTCGCAGTCGCCGTTTGCCGAACAGGTGAGGCAGTCGAGGGGATGGTCGGAGATGTACAGCTCCATCACGCCGCGCCTGAGGTCGGCCAGCCGGGGCGTCTGGGTGCGGACCTTCATGCCGTTCTCTGCCGGCGTGGTACACGAGGCCGGGTAGCCCTTGCGGCCCTCCACTTCGACGAGGCAGAGCCGGCAGGAGCCGAACGCCTCGAGATTGTCCGTTGCGCACAGCTTCGGAATGGGCAGACCGGCTTCCATCGAGGCCCGCATTACCGACGTGCCTTCAGGGACGGAGACGGATATGCCGTCGATGGTGAGCGTGACGCTGCGCTCGGAGAGCCGGGCCGGTGTCCCGTAGTCGAGGTCGGAGATGGCGGTCATGGTCAGGTCCTCGTCACCCGGCCGCCGCGGCGAGCTCCGCCGCCGGCAGTCCGAAGTCTTCAGGGAAGTGCTGCAGCGCGCTCAGGACGGGGAACGGGGCCATCCCTCCCAGCGCGCAGAGTGAGCCTGCGAGCATCGTGTCGCAGAGGTCCTTGAGCAGCGCGGCGCTGGCCGCCGCGGCCGCCGGATCGCTCGCGGTTCGCGCGGCGATCACGCGATCCATCACTTCCACGCCTCTGACGGATCCGATCCGGCAGGGCGTGCACTTGCCGCACGATTCGATCGCGCAGAACTCCATGGCGTAGCGGGCCATCACCGCCATGTCCACCGTGTCGTCGAACGCGACGATGCCGCCGTGGCCCACCATGGCGTTCGTGGCGGCAAAGGCTTCGTAGTCGAGCGGGAGATCGAACTGCGACTCGGGAATGAAGGCGCCGAGCGGGCCGCCGACCTGCACCGTGCGAATGGGGCGGCCGCTCAGGCTGCCGCCCCCATAGTCGTACAGCAGCTCGCGCAGCGTCACGCCGAATGCCCTTTCGACGAGACCGCCGTGCTTGATGTTGCCGGCGAGCTGGATGGGCAGGGTGCCGCGCGAGCGTCCCATCCCGTAGTCGCGATAGAACTCGGCGCCGCGGTCGAGGATGATCGGCACCGAGGCGAAGGAGATGACGTTGTTGATCACCGTCGGCTTGCCGAAGAGGCCGGAAATGGCGGGCAGCGGTGGCTTGAAGCGCACCATCCCGCGCTTTCCCTCGAGGCTCTCGAGCATCGCCGTCTCTTCGCCGCAGATGTACGCTCCGGCACCCACCCGCACCTCGAGATCGAACGCCCGGCCCGATCCGAGCACCGACGGTCCCAGGAACCCGCGGGTGTAGGCCGCGGCAATCGCCTGGTTGAGCGCGCGGAGTGCATGGGGATATTCCGAGCGGAGGTAGATGTATCCCCGGGTGGCGCCCACGGCCACGCCGGCGATCGTCATCCCCTCGACCAGCACCAGCGGATCGCCCTCCATCACCATCCGGTCGGAAAAGGTTCCCGAGTCGCCCTCGTCGGCATTGCACACGACGTATTTCTGGCCGGCCGGGGTGTTGAAGACGGTTCTCCACTTGATGCCGGTGGGGAATGCGGCGCCACCCCTGCCCCGGAGCCCTGACTGGGTGACGGCCTCGACGATGTCGGCCGGCGCCATCTGGAGCGCGCGGCGGAGGCCACGATACCCTTCGTGCGCCTCGTAGTCTTCGACCGACACCGGATCGGTGAGGCCGACGCGGGCGAAGGTGAGCCGCTCCTGCCGGGCGAAATAGGGAATTTCCTCGGCCTTGCCCAGGCGGAGCGGGTGGGGCCGTCC
>JBOHSC010000299.1:0-5023 GCA_050733115.1 Gemmatimonadales bacterium | reverse complement strand
GCCGGTGCCCACTCCAGCGCCGGCGCCGCCGCCCGCCCCTCCTGCCGTTCCCGCCCCCAGGCCGGTGCCGACCGGGACGGTGTCCCCCGGCGTCACGACGGCGATGGCCGTATGGACGGTATCGGCCGGGACCACGGAGGCCACGGGCTCCGGCGGAGTGACGACCGGATCGGGAATCGGCTTCGGGGGCGCCTTCGGCGGAGTGACCGGCGTGGCCCGCGGCGCCGTCGAAGGAACGATAGAAGGCAGGGTAATATACGCCACGCGATTGCCTCCGCCACCGCCACCGCCACCCATTGCCAACGCCGCATCACCCGGGGCCAGGGTGCGGCTCCAGATGCGCTCGCCGTGACCGATCGCCAGACCGATGACGAGGGCGTGGACCACCAGCGACGCCAGCAGTCCGCCACGGCGGCGCGGCTCGCGGGGAAGGTCGAGTCGGAATGGGGCGGGCGTGCTCGTGAAGGCCTCGGGGTCGGACGGGTGCGCCGGTGAGCGGAAAGATAACGGGCCGCTTCCGGAGAGATCTCTCACATTGAGACGCCCGTGATACGCAAAGAGGACACAGAGAAGAGAAGGATCTTCTCTCTGTGCCCTCTGCACCTCAGTGCTGTGTCCGATCGGCCAACCTGCTGGCGGGCCCTTACTGCGCCTTGTCGGCCTCGCGCGGGGTGAACCCGATGATCTGCACGCCGGCTCCGCGCGCCACGTCCATCGCCTCGATCACGTCCTGGTAGATCCGGTCGGCGCCGGCCTTGATGAACAACAGCTTGGCCGGACGCTGGTCGTAAATCGCGTGGATCTGGGCGTCGAGCTGGTCCTTGGGGACCGGCTGACCGTTGATCGAGTAGCCTCCGTCGTTCAGAAGCTCGAGCACGATCTGGCTGGGCGGAGTCTTGGTGACCGTGGTCTCGTCGGGCGGCGGCACCTGGACGTCGAGCGCCATGCGCGACAACGGCTGGGTGATCATGAAGATGATCAGGAGCACGAGGAGCACGTCGATCATCGGCGTCACGTTGATATCGGACTGGACGCCTCCGGAACTGCCGGTACTCATCGCCATGCTACTTCTTCTCCTTCTTGTTCTTGTCGGCCTGGAACAGGCCGGTGTTCCTGGGCTCGGTGATGGCGGCCATCACCCGGACGCCGGAGCGGCGCGCGGTCTCGACGGCGTCCTGCACCTTGGAGTACTTGAGCTGATTGTCCGCCTTGAAGTACAGGATCTTGTCCTCGGTGCGTGCGTTGAAGATGCCGCGAAGCTGATCCTCGAGCGTGCCATCCGGTAGCGCGCGGCCGTTGAGGAAGTAGCGTCCGGACGCATCGATCCCCAGGATCACCTCATTCTGGCCTTCGGGCCGCGGGTCGAGGTTCTTCCCCTTGGGAAGGGTGGCCTTGAACCCGGCGGCGATCAGCGGCGTCACGATCATGAAGATGATCAACAGCACCAGCATGACGTCGATCATCGGCGTGACGTTGATGTCGGCCTTGACCGCACCGACCCCGGCGCTACCCGTGGATGTGGCCACTGCCGGTTACCGCCTTCTGGGCCTGGAATTCCTTGGTGAAGATCGAACGCCCGAACTCGCTCCCCACGCTCTTGATCAGGTAGTCGATCAGTTCCTTCGAGGTGTAGGTCATCTCGACGGTGAGGTTCTCGATCTTGGTGGTGAAGTAGTTGTAGGCCCACACCGCCGGGATTGCGACCATGAGGCCGAAGGCGGTGGTGATCAGCGCCTCGGCGATACCGGCCGAGATGCCCGCCAGGCCGCCGGAGGCGCCCTGCGCTGCCATGCCCACGAACGCGTTCACGATACCCATCGTGGTACCGAGAAGGCCGACGAACGGCGCCGTCGAGCCGACGGTGCCCAGCACGCCCAAGCCCCGCTTGAACTCGGCGAGGACGATCAGCATCTGCCGCTCGACCGCCCGCTCGGCGGAGTTGATGTCGGCCGCGGTGATGGTGGCGCGATCGCGGAGCAGCGGCTTCACCTCGGCCAGCGCCTCTCCCAGCACACGGGCGACGTGGCTCTTCTTGTTCTTCTCGGCCAGCGCGATGGCCTGATCGAGGTTCTCCTCCTGGATGGCGCGCGAGAACTGAGGCGCGAACTTCCGGGTTTCGCCCTCGCTCCGCTTCAGCTGCACCAGCTTCGTGAAGACGATCGTGAGGGAATAAATGGACATGATCGCCATGACGACGACGATGCCCTTGGCGAACATGCCCATCTGGGCCCACAGGGTGAAGAGATCGAGACTCATGTTGCAACGCCTCCTGGAAGAGCGCCTGGCCGGACCGCGCGGGAGCCGGCGGGAATGAAGTCTACTGCCCGACCTTGAACGAGATCCGCTGCTGCACCAGCTGGCGCACCGCCTGGCCCTTGAACTTGGCCGGCTTGAACACGCCCTTGCTGATGGCCTCCTTGGCCGGCTCCACGAACGCCGGGTGCGTCGTCTTCAACACCTTGAACGAGTTGGTCTCGGCGTGACCCGTGGTATCCACCACGTACTGCAGGTCGACCGCGCCGGCGATACCGGCGCTCTGGAGCACCGGCGGATAGCGCGGCGTGGGGATCGAGATCGGCTGGACGGGATCGTCGAGCTGAGCCTCGAGGAACACCTCACCGGTCACTGGTCCGGTGCCGCCGACGATACCGCTCGCGATGCCGCCTTCGACGCCCTTCCCCGTGAAATCCTTAGGATCGAACGGCTTCTCGTTCAGATCGATCGGAGGAATGTCCTTGGGGATGTCGGTCGGGGCCACCACAGTCTGGAACCCCTTGGGCGGCGGGTTGGCCGCGACGATGACGTCCGGCGGGGGTTGATCGGGCGGGGGCGGGGGCGGCGGGGGCGGCTTGAGGAACACCATCGTGGTGTCCACCGGCCGGTTCTTGATCGTCTCGGCCACTCCCTGCGTCGCCTTCACGGCGGCGAAGATCAGTAGCGCATGGACGACCACAGACAGGGCCGACTGGCCCAGCGTTCGTTGAACTTTCGGCTTGGATTCGATCAGATTCTCGAACACGCAACTACCTCCAGCGGAGGGTGATCGTGGCAGGAAACTACCACTCGCTGGTAGCGCGGCCTTTGCCTGGAGATGACAATTTCATAACAACGGGATTAGCAGCTTCCGACTGGGCCGGCAGACGGATGAGTTGAGCTACCGCCGATCGGGGACGACGTCAAGTGCGGGGACGACCGGCCGGCGGGGTAGGCGCACACTGAAGAGTGTGCCGCGGCCCGGCCGGCTCTGCACGGTGATCGACCCGCCGTGTGCTTCGGCGATCCACTTGGTGATCGCGAGGCCGAGTCCGGTGCCCGGCCGGTCGCCGGTGCGAGAACGGGCCGGATCGGCGCGCCAGAAGCGCTCGAATATGTGAGGCAGGTCGCCGGGCGCGATGCCGACGCCGGTATCGCGCACGGTAAAAGTGACGGCGTCGTCCTCCTCGGCGAGGTCCAGAGCGATGGCCCCTCCGGCCGGCGTGTACTTGACGGCGTTGGTCACCAGGTTGAGCAGCATCTCCCTGATCCGGTGCGGGTCCACCGCCATTCCCACCGGCATGCCGGGCATCTCGCTCGTCACCCTGACGCCGGCGCTCTCGCCGAGCATCCCCGCGGTCTCGGCCACGTCACTCAGGATGTCGCGCAGATCGGACTGTTCCATCGCGAGCGGCACCGCCCCCTCGTCGGCCCGCGCCAGGGTGAGCAGGCTCTCCACCATCTCCGTCATCTGGTTGATCTGGGCCAGTGTCTCGTCGAGCGCCTCGAGAATTTCCTGGGGCACGCCGGGATGCACCAGCGCTCGCTCCACACCCACCCGAAGCACCTGCAGCGGCGTCTTGAGCTCGTGGCTCGCATCGGCGGTGAAGCGGTGGAGGCTCCCAAAGCTCTGCTCGAGTCGCGCCAGCATGCCGTTCACCGTCAGGGCCAGCCGGGCCATCTCGTCGCCCGACACCGGCACCGCCAGGCGTCGATGCAGGCTCCGTCCGTCGGAGATCGCCTCGACCTCGTCCATGATCCCCTGCACCGGCCGGAGGCTGGTGCCGGCCAGCCAGTACCCCACCAGCGCCGCGCCGATGAGCACGATCGGCGAGATGAAGAGCATCGACCTGAGAAGCTGCGCCGGACCGAAGGCCACCTGCCCCGTCGACGTGGCCACCAGCACCCCGCCGATCTCGGGGCCGGCCTTCTCCACCCGCATGGCGAAGTAGCGGACCGGACCCGCCGGCGGAGCGAGATCGAGTGTGCCGGAGATCTTGAGGATGCGCAGGGAGTCGAGCGGAGCGGCGAGGCGCTCCAGATCGGCGGCGGGAAGGGAGCGCGCCGACTCCGACAGGGCCAGCACCCGGCCGGTGGTGTCGGTCACGACGAGGTAGTCGCGCACCGCCTCGAGGTAGGCGTTGATGCCCGGATCGAGCGCGGTGTTCACGCCCTGCGCGGTCACGATCCGCCCCAGGACGTTGTACGACTCGCTGAGCCAGCGGTTGGCCAGGTCGGCCTCGAGGCCGAGACGCTGGTCGAGCTCGCGGAGGCTCGACTGGCGGCGCTCGAGGTACAGCAGCGTGCCGAAGGCGATGACCGTCACGCCCAGGGCCACCGTGTACCAGGTGGTGAGCCGGCGGCGGATCGTGGTCACGCTACGCCTTCACGACGTATCCGACGCCCCGGACAGTGTGCACCATCTTCCGGACGTGTCCCGAGTCCACCTTCTTCCTGAGGCGATTGATTACCACGTCCACGATGTTGGTGCCGGGGTCGAAGTGATAGTCCCAGGCGTACTCGGTGATGAGCGTGCGCGACATCACCCGCCCTGCGTGCCGCATCAGATACTCCAGGACGGTGTACTCCTTTGGTGTGAGGTCGATCGTCGCCCCAGCACGCCGCACCTCGCGAGTGGCGGTGTCCAGCTCCAGGTCGCCTACACGGAGGACCGGGTCGCGAATCTCCTTCGGCCGCCGTCCCAGCGCCTCCACCCGCGCGAGAAGCTCCTCGAAGGCGAACGGCTTGGTGACGTAGTCGTCGGCGCCGG
>JBOHSC010000298.1:0-3192 GCA_050733115.1 Gemmatimonadales bacterium | reverse complement strand
TCGCTCGGATGATCCTGGCGCTCGAAACGGCAACCGACCGCGCCTCGGTGGCGGTGGGCCATTCGGAAGCCCACGCGATCGAGGAAAGCGTCACGGGCGCGCGCCGTCACGCTTCGGCGCTCATCCCGATGATCAGCGCGGCCCTCGAGCGGGCCGGTGCCACGCTCGGCGATATCTCGGTTATCGCGGTGTCGGACGGTCCCGGCAGCTTTACCGGCCTCCGGGTCGGAGCAGTGGTGGCAAAGGCGCTGGTGCACGCGCGCAGGCTCCCGCTCTGGACAGCCCCGTCGTTAATGGTGCGGGCGGCCGGCGCTGCCCGCCCTGACGCGCTGATCGTCGCCGTCTCCGACGCGCTCCGCGGCGAGATCTACGCGGCCGCCTATCGCTTTGCCGGCGGCTCCATCGTCACTGAGCTCGCGCCGACGGTCTGCCGCGCCGAGGAGCTGGCCGCACGACTCCCCGTTCCGGCGATCATCGTGGGAGACGTGCCCGAGCCGTCAAGCCAGGTGCTCGAGCACTGGTCGGGTCGGGCGCTGGTCCCGTCACCCGGGGGCGCGCCGACCGCAATCCGGCTGCTGGGGGTGGTGGGCCGTCCCGGTGGAGCCCGTGAGGTCGTGGCCGCCGACGGATGGGAGCCGGCATATGGCCGGCCGGCCGAAGCGCAGGCACGTTGGGAGACCACCCATGGACGCCCCCTACCGGATTCGGCCGGCAGTTCCCGCTGACGCCAAGGCGTTGCTCGCGCTCGAGCGGCGCGCCTTCAGCGATCCGTGGAGCGAGGCGAGCTTTCGCGAGGCGCTCGCGTCGGCGTGGACCTTTGTGCTGATGGCAGAGACGGGGCGGGGCATGGCAGGCTACATGATCGGGCGCGAAGTGGCCGGCACCGGCGAGGTGCTCAATCTCGCTGTCGCGCCCGAGTTCCGGCGTCGCGGCATCGCGGGTGCGCTGCTCGAGGCCGGTCTCGCGGCGTTCCGGCGCCGCAAGGTGGATGAGGTCTTTCTCGAGGTGCGCGAATCGAATCGTTCGGCGCAGACGCTGTACCTGAGCCGGGGCTTCCGCGCGGTAGGGCAACGCGCTGCGTATTACCGGAATCCGAAGGAAGACGCGCTGGTGCTTCGCCTGGCACTCCACCAGCCCGCGTGACGAGGATCAGCATGGCGCTGAGATGATTTTGCCGACAACTTGCTGGTAGCCATTTTGCCCGAGTCCGCTGGACCGGGCCCCATTGAGAACCTGGAGGTGCGTGTGAGCCGGAGTTTGAACAAAGTGACGCTGATCGGGAACCTCGGCGCGGACCCGGAAGTCCGCAGCACCTCGAACGGTTCCCGCGTGGCCACCCTGTCGGTCGCCACCAGCCGCCAGTGGAAAAACCAGTCGGGTGAAAAGCAGGAGAAGACCGAGTGGCACCGGGTCATTCTCTGGAACAACAAGGGCTCCGCGCTCGCAGACCTCGCGGAGAAGTACTGCAAGAAGGGCGACAAGGTCTACGTCGAGGGGAGCATCGAGTACCGGTCGTGGCAGGATCGCGAGGGGCAAACGCGGTACACCACCGAAATCACCGCCCGCGAAATCATCCTCCTTTCCGGCCGGAGCGGCGAGGGATCGGAGTTCTCCGCGCCGAGCAAGGTCGGAGCGGCCGCGGCGTCCACCGGCGGCGCACCCAAGGGCAAGGAAGGGTTCGAGGACTTTCCCGAGGCGCTCGACGCCGAAGACGACGACTTGCCGTTCTGACGACCTGTCCACAACAGCCCCCGGGAGCCATTCCGGGGGTTGTTGCTGCCCAAGGGAAACCGCCCTCGCCCCCGCTTTCTCCACCCCCCGATGCCGAACGCCAGACCTCCCGCCCGCCGCTGCCCCGGTGTCGGCCAAGCCCAACCAATTGCAAAACAAGTACTTAACCGTCATACCCCAGCCCCGGCGCCGGTGGCGTTGATTTTGCCCCCCGTGCCCCTGAACCGTCCCGGGTTCCTCGTCCCATCTCAATACCCGACAACGACGTCGCTGGGAGACCTCGATGCTGCGTACGTTCAGCGTGAAGTGGCTGGGCATCCTCGCTCTGGCTCTGAGCCCGGCCGTGGCCCATGGCCAGCAAGTGGCCGCTCAGACCCACACCGTGCACCAGGGCGATACCCTCTGGGACCTGGCCAAGCAGTATCGCGGCGATCCCTTCCTCTGGCCCGACATCTACCGCATGAACACCGCCGTGGTGGAAGATCCGCACTGGATCTACCCCGGCGAGGTCCTGCGCCTGGCCGGAGCCGAGACGGTCGCGTCCGTGCCGTCGGTGGACACGCCCGCACCCACGACCGTGGTCGACTCGCAGGCCTCCGACGCGCAGGTCACCGACGCGCAGGCCTCCGACGCCCAGGTCGTTGACGCCCAGACGAGCGACACCCTGCCGCCCGCCACTCGTGAGGAGCCGGCCAGCCAAGCGTCGCTCTCGGAGCTGACCCGCTCGCCCTCGGGCGAAGGCAGCGACGAGCCGGAGCCGCTCTTCGGCCCCCGGCCGGCGAACACGCTGAAAGAATCGATTCAGGCCTACACGCGGAAGGAATACCGCCCGCTCCGCCAGACCGAGTTCTATTCGTCGGGCTTCCTGACCGAGAAGCAGGACCTGCCCTGGGCCAAGGTCATCGGGCCGGTCAGCCCGTCGCAGATCGGCGCCACGTCAGTGGTCAACGACGCAATGCCCTTCGTGACGATCGCCATCCAGGCTCCTCGCGGCGCCACCTATCAGATCGGCGACACGCTGCTCCTCGCTCATCTCGGCCCCGACTGGACCTCGTACGGCCAGCCGGTTCTCCCGACCGGTCTGGCCCGCGTGACCGACACCATAGCCGGCCGGTATCTGGCGACCGTTGTGGCGGTCTACGGTCCGATCCGCCCCGGCCAGTCGGCACTTCCCGCGGAGAAGTTCACGCCCGCCGGGGCCGAGCACGCGGTTGCGGTGAGCGACGGCATCCGCGGCAAGTTTCTCGGCGGGCCGACCCGCCAGGACCTGAAGGTGTCGCAGATGGTGGTATTCATCGACAAGGGCAAGCAGGATGGCGTTGCGGCCGGCGACATCTTCGAGATTCGTCGGAAGGGTGGCCTCCTCGACAACGGTCGGGTGGTGGCCAACGAGCCCCTTGCGACTCTGCAGATCGTTCACGTGCGGGATCACACGGCCACGGGCCGCCTCCTCAACGTCCT
>JBOHSC010000297.1:0-3661 GCA_050733115.1 Gemmatimonadales bacterium | reverse complement strand
CCCTCGCGGCGGTTTCGGGCGCGATGACCTTGAGCACCATGTAAATCAGGAACCCGATCAGGGCGAAGAAGGCCACGGTGCTGAGCAGGCCCAGCAGCAGGCCGAAGAGACCAAAAAACACCTTGATCAGGAAAATCGCGATGACTGCGAATATCGCGAAGCCGAGCAGGTTGCGGATCATGGCAGTGTCCTCGTGGAAGCGGGTCGCCACCTCATACGCCCCGACGTTTCAAAAAGTTTCGTAGAAATATAAGTGACTTCTCCCTTTGATGTTGTAATCATCGGTGGCGGGCCTGTCGGCGCCGCCTGTGCCAGGGAGCTCGCCCTGGCCGGGCGCCGCGTCGTCCTCGTGGAGCAAGGGGGAGACCGCGGGCAGGCCTGGAAGGCGGCTGCCGGCATGCTGGCCCCGCAGATCGAAGCGAGTCCGGACGATCCGGGCCTCGAGCTGGGACTCGCGGGCCGCGAGCTCTATTCCTCCCTCGCCGAATCGCTGCGCGAAACCACCGGCATCGATATCGGCCTCTGGCGCGAGGGGATCGCGTGGGTGGCGGCGAGCGAAGCCGAGGCGGGCGAGCTCAGGTCGCGGGTGGCGTGGCAGCGCCAGAAGAGTCACCTCTCCGATTGGCTCGATGCCGACGAGGTGAAGGCAAGATGGCCCTGGCTCGGCCCCACCGCCGGTGCGCTGTGGGCCCCCCACGAAGGCGCCTTGGAGCCCGAAACGCTCGTGCGAGCGCTGCTGGCCGACGGGGTCCGGCTGGGTGTCGAGGTGGTGGAAGACACCGTGACGTCGGTGGAACAGCGCGGCGATCGTGTAGTCGGCGTCGTCGGCGCCAGAGGCCGCTACCCGGCGGGCGACGTGGTGCTCGCAGCGGGTGCGTGGTCGGGGCTCGTCGAAGGGATACCCCGGCCGGTCGCCGTGGCCCCGGTACGAGGCCAGATGGCGGCGCTTCCCTGGCCCCGGAGCGCGCGACCCGCGATCATCTACGGCCACGGCTGCTACCTGCTCGCCCGGCAAGACGAGGCGATCGTCGGATCCACCATGGAGTACGCTGGATTTCATCCGGAGGTCAGCTCGGCGGGACTCGCGAAGCTCTTTGCCAGCGCCGCCCAGCTCTGCCCCCTGCTCGACCGCGCGGCGGTTCACCGCACGTGGGCCGGGCTTCGTCCCGTCACCCCCGACGGATTGCCGATCATCGGCACCGAGCCACGGCTTCAGGGACTGTGCTACGCGACGGGGCACGGTCGCAACGGAATTCTTCTTGCCGGCATCACCGGCGTGATCGTCCGCCAGCTCCTCTCCGGGGAGCCGCCGGGCGAAGACCTGGAGCCATTCGCTCCGACCCGCTTCTGGAACTGGTAGCTCCGCCCACCACGCACAGTCGCCGACTACCCGCCTGCAGAGGTCAGTAGAGCAGTAGAACGAACCTGCGCCCCCTGCACACAGATAGCCGGCGAGATCCCTTTCCCACTCGTCGAGTCATAACGTGACTCCGGTATCCCCCGAGGGGAAGACCGGCGGACGCTGTCTCCATCCGCCGGCACTGCCACGATTCAAGCGGGCAGAAGCACCTTGTCGATCACCTGGATTACGCCGTTGGACTGACGCACGTCGTAGGTCGAGATGTTCGCCACGTCGCCCTTCGCGTCACGTACCACGATGTTCCGGGCGCCGTTCATCAGGAACGTCAGCGACTCGCCGTTCACCGTCTTGAGCGTCGCCTGGCCGTGACCGCTCTTGATGGCCTTCATGAGCGCCGAAGCGTCGTAGTCTCCCTCGACGACGTGGTAGGTGAGCACCCTGGTGAGCTGGTCCTTGTTCTCGGGCTTGAGCAGGGTGGGTACCGTGCCGTCGGGAAGTGCCGCGAAGGCCGCGTTGGTTGGGGCGAAGACGGTGAACGGGCCCTTGCCCTTGAGCGTTTCTACGAGTCCCGCCGCCTTGACGGCCGCCACCAGCGTGGTGTGATCCGCCGAATTTACCGAGTTGTCGACAATGTCCTTGCTGCGATACATCGCCTGCCCGCCGACCATCGTGGTGCCCTGCACCATCGCCATGTCGCCCTTCGCCATCCCCTGAGCCGCCGCGGCCGACGCGCTCCCAAGCGTGAGCGCGAGCGCCGCGAGCATCGGCCGGCTGTAGTTCCGCATCGTCGTTCTCCTGTGGGTGTGAGTGAATCAACGCCACAGATACGCGGCCAATTCCGCATCGGATGCGCACGGCGCGAGGGCAATCCGAACTTCTCCGGCGGGCGTACGGACTGCACAGGAGGGACCCGCCCAGCCCGTCTCCCCATCCCCAACCGGCAAGGAGAAGCACCGTATGCCCGGCCTACCGACATCGCCCCGCCGGGCGCTCGTGGCCGCCGCGCTCTCCGCCGACATCAGCATCCGCGTCTTCGCCGACGACTTCGGCGCGGTGGTGTCTCTTCCGCCCGGCGCCGAGACAGCCGACTCCGCGATGTCCCGGTATGTTCGCGGGAGATTCGCGGTGTCGGACAGGTCCGGCCGGCCGGTGGCTCTCCGCTGGGTCGGCGTGGAGCGGAAGGGCGACGTCATCCTCATTCACGTGGCGGTGCCCGCGCTTCAGGGGCTCAGTGGCACGCGGGTAACGAGCGCGCTCCTCTGCGAGCGGTTCGAGGACCAGATCAACATCGTCCGAGCTACCTACGACGGACGATCCACCACCCTGCTCTTCACGCCCGGTGATGCCTCCAAGGTGCTGCCGTGATACTCGCCGCTTGTGGCTTCCTCCCACCGGCGTGTAGACTCTCTGGCAATCGCCAGGAATCCACTGTTTCTTCGAGGAGTCTCGTCCCTCAATGGTTCATGGCTGACCGGGCTTCGCCGCCGTCAACGGCCGCCGACCGCGACCTGATCGGGTTGGCGGCGGAAGGCGATGAGCGCGCCATCGCTTCGCTCTACGACCGGTATGGCGGCGTCCTGTACGCCGTGGCGTATCGGATCGTGGGCCAGCGCGCCGACGCCGAAGAGGTGGTGATCGAGGCGTTCGCCCAGGTGTGGCGAGAGGCTTCGCGCTTCGAGCCCTCGCGCGGATCGGTGGCGGGGTGGCTGACGATGATCGCACGAAGCCGTGCGCTCGACACGGTACGGGCACGCGTCCGGCGCGAACGCATCACCGCGTCGGCCGCCGCCGACCGTCCCGACGTTTCTCCAGGCATGAGCGAGTGGCGGCCCGACGCCTTGAGCGCGCTCGACGATGCGGAGCGGCGCACGCGCATCCGCGAGGCGCTCGACACGCTGTCGCCGCCCCAGCGACAGGCGATCGAGCTGGCCTACTTCGAGGGACTCTCGCAGTCCGAGATCGCCGAACGGCTCCAGCAGCCGCTTGGCACCGTGAAGACACGGGTGCGGCTTGGCATGCAGAAGCTGCGTGAGTGCCTTCGAAGCTTCTACCTCGAGCGCGGCACATGACCGGCCCCGGGCAGGAATCGCTGCACGACCTCGCCGCCGCCTACGCGCTCGGCGCGCTCTCGGCCGACGAAATGCAGCGCTTCGAGGCGTTCCTGGCCACGTCGCCCGAGACGCAGCGGGAGGTCGCCGAGATGCGCGACGTGGCCGCGCTTCTGGCCCTGGGCCAGAGCGACCCCGCGCCGAGTGCCGACCTTCGGGAGCGGGTGCTGGCCCGCATCGGCCAGGGTAAGGT
>JBOHSC010000296.1:0-3561 GCA_050733115.1 Gemmatimonadales bacterium | reverse complement strand
TCGCCGGCAGCCCCAAGTATCTGCTCTATGACGAGCCCACCTCGGGTCTCGACCCCGTCAACGCCGACATCATCGACGGACTGGTGCAACGGCTCGACGACGAGCTGGGCGTGACGAGCGTGATGGTGACGCACGACGTGCGCGGGGCCTTCCGGGTGGCCGATCGCCTCGCGCTCCTCAGCGAAGGAAGGATCGTGATGCAGGGAACGCCGCAGGAATTCCTCGACTCGAAGAACGCGAAAGTTCGCGAATTCCTCGAGCGCGACTTCGACAACCCCTCCTTCGCGGCCTGAGCTCATGGACCTTCGCATGCGGGAAGTGACCGTCGGCACCATCGTCATCGTGGCCATCGGCGTCTTCATCTTCGGTACGATGTGGCTGAGCGGGCGCTCCGTGAAGTCCGGCAACCTGATCAAGATGCAGTTCGCCAACGTGAGCGGGCTCAAGCGCGCGTCGCCGGTGCGGATCTCGGGGGTGACCGTCGGCAAGATCGAGCGCATCGAGTTCCAGGACGTGGGCAGGGTCCTGGTGTTGGCGAGCCTCCCGCCGAAGATCAGGCCGCGGATCGACGCCAGGGCGACGATCGTCTCGGTCACCCTCGTGGGCGACTACGCAGTGGACTTCGACCCGGGTCAGGCGAGCGAGCTCCTTCAGCCGGGTCGGGTGATCATCGGCACCCAGGACCTGGGGCTGACCGGCAAGGCCCAGCAGCTCAGCGACCGTGCCGACAGCGTGCTCATCGGCGCGCAGGCGATCGTGAACCAGCGCACCGCCGACCAGCTCTACGCCACGATGACTGCGCTGCAGGGAACGCTGAAGGCGTCCCAGCAGGCGATGGAGACATACGGCAATCCCCGCAGCGGGCCCGCCGCCGAGCTGACCCAGACGATGCAGAGTCTCCGGAGGCTCACCGACCGTCTCGACAGCACGCTCGCCAATCCGGCGCTCGGGCGTGCACTCGGCCGCACCGATACCCTGACGGCCAACCTCGCAACGATGACGAGCCAGCTGACCAGCACCGGTGCGCGGCTCGACACCCTCCTCGCCGACGTGAGCCATGGGCGGGGGACGCTCGGCAAATTCGCGACCGACAGCGGCTTCTACTACGACCTTCGCGACCTGACGCAGTCGATGAAGAAGGTCCTCGATGAGCTGCAGAAGCATCCCGGGAAGGTGCCGGTGACGGTGAAGATCTTCTGAGGGTTCATGCTCTCCGTCACCTTTCTTGGCACCGGCGCCGCAACTCCCACCGTCGATCGGAACGTCGCGGCGCTGTCGCTGCAGCGTGAAGGGGAGATGATCCTCTTCGACTGCGGCGAGGGCACCCAGCGACAGATGATGCGGTACGGGGTAGGGTTTTCGTTCTCCGAGGTCTTCTTCAGTCACTATCACGCTGATCACATGCTCGGTATCACCGGGCTGCTGCGCACCATGGGACTCCAGGACCGGACCGCCCCCGTCACCCTGTACGGGCCGAGAGGTGCGGGGAGGATTCTCAATCTCGCGGTCAACCTCGGCGTCGAGCGCAACAAGTTCCCGGTCGAGATCGTCGAGGTGCGCCCCGGCGACCGGCTCTCCCGCGGCGACTACGACGTCGTGGTCTTCGAGACCGAGCACCGCGCCGACACCGTCGGCTATGCGCTGGCGGAGCACATCCGACTCGGCCGGTTCAATCCGGAGCGGGCGCGCGAGATGGGCATTCCGGAAGGGCCGCTCTGGGGGAAGCTGCACAAGGGCGAAACGGTGACACTCGAGGGCGGCAGGCGGGTAGCGCCCTCGGAGCTGGTGGGCGCGCCCAGGCCGGGCCGGACCTTTGTCTACTCGGGCGACACCCGGCCCTCGCTCTCGGTGATGGAGGCGTCACGCGGGGCCGACCTGCTGGTCCACGAGGCCACCTTCGGCGGCGACGAGGCGGCGCGGGCCAAGGAGACGGGACATTCCACGGCGGCGGAGGCGGCGCGCGTGGCGGCCGACGCGGGAGTGCGGCAGCTGGTGTTGACCCACATCAGTCCGCGGTATACCCGAGACGCGCCGGAGCTGCTGGCGGAGGCACGGGCGGTGTTTCCCGAAACGACCATCGCGCGGGACGGGATGACGGTGGACATACCATTTGCCGAGTGAACCCGCCATGAATCCGAGGCCGTCGAGGTACCAGCTGGGCCTGGTGGTGTCCCTGGTAGTCCTGCTCGTCTGGTCAGGCCTTCATCCGCATGACCGGTTCACCTGGTTCCTCGAGGTCTTTCCCATCCTGATCGGCGTGCCGGTGCTGATCGCGATGCGCCCCCGGTTCCGCTTCACCCGTCTCGTCTACACCCTGGTCTGGGTCCACGCCGGCATCCTCATACTCGGCGGGCACTACACGTATGCCAAGGTACCACTCGGCTTCTGGATGGAGGATTGGTTCGGGTTCCACCGGAATCACTACGACAGGATCGGACATCTGGCGCAGGGATTCATCCCGGCGATCATTGCCCGCGAGGTCTTCATCCGGCGCTCGCCGCTCCGGGGGACGCGCTGGGTGCCGTTCATGACGGTCTGCTTCTGTCTGGCGTTCAGTGCTTTCTACGAGCTGATCGAGTTCTGGACGGCGCTCGGCACCGGTGGGGCCGCGACCGATTTCCTCGGCACCCAGGGCGATCCGTGGGACACCCAGTGGGACATGATGCTGGCGCTGATCGGATCGATCGTGGCGGTGCTGCTCCTGTCTCGCTGGCACGATCGGGCGATCGCCCGGGTGGAGTCGGAGGGGTAGAGGATCTTGACGCCCTATGCAAAATCGTGCACTCGCTTGACAAAACTGGCACTTATGCCGAAACTGTACGCCGGTGCGAGCCTCCCCGAACACGAGATGGCACTCGACCGGTGTCCATTCCATCGCGCTCTGACTGGCTAATTCCATTAGTCGGCTGTCAAACTCTGTTAGCAAATCCACATCCATAGGGTTGGCCGTCCAAGCGCTGGCCCGGCGTACGTTCGCCAACGATCTACCGCGTCGACCGTGTCCGCGGAGGAAACGTTGATGCGACTGGTACGTCTCTTCACCTCCCTGGTCGAGAGGAATACCGTAGCATGTCTCACCTGTTCAATGGAGCACTCTCCGGGCTCAGAATCCGTGCGCTTGCCGCATCGGCTCTCGTGTTCGGCGCCATCGCCTGCAATCCCGACGAATCCACCGCACCCGTGAGCGAGCCCGAAACGGCAGCTCCCCTGGCCGCTCCGGCCGCCACCGACCAGACTCCCGCTGTCGAGTTCGCCACCACCTCCGCCGCAGCGCCTGGCGTCCCGTTCGGTGACTTCCACCTCCCGACCAGCATGTTCAAGGCCCCGTACAGCGGATCGCTCTGGGCGCTCTGGCCGTCGACCGCCACCAGCTCGCTCAACACGGCCAAGAGCGCCGGCATGCGCGTCGTCGTCAGCATGGCGGGGTCGCGGAGTTACTACACGAACTCCAACAAGACGTTCAACATGACGAAGTGGAAGAAGCAGATTGACCAGTACAAGAGTGTGAACTTCGCCAGCTACGTCTCGGCCGGCGTGGTCATCGGCCACTATCTGGTGGAC
>JBOHSC010000295.1:0-2126 GCA_050733115.1 Gemmatimonadales bacterium | reverse complement strand
CCGACGCCGACCTCGACGCCGCCGTCCCGGGGGCGGCATGGGCCCGGCTGCTGAACGCCGGCCAGGTGTGCACGTCGGCCAAGAGGATCTACGTCGAGGAGCCCATCGCGGGCGAGTTCATCGAGCGGGTGATCGATTTCGTCCGCGGTCTCAGGGTTGGCGACCCGATGGACCCCGCCACCGACATCGGCCCCCTGATCTCCGCGGAGGCCCTCGCCACCGTGGCACGGCAAATCGAAGCGTCGATTCGCCAGGGCGCCACCCTGGCCCTGGGCGGCAGGCGCGCGCAGCCGAACGGGCTGCCGGGACATTTCCTCGAGCCGGCGGTGCTCACCGGCGTGCCGCACGGCTCGCTCCCGACCACCGAAGAGGTGTTCGGCCCCGTGCTCTCGGTGACCGTGGCGCGCGACGCCGACGAGGCGATCGCCCTTGCGAACGACTCGAGGTACGGGCTGGGCGCAACCATCTTCACCGGCAGCCTGGCCACGGCGATGAAGGCGATGGAGAACATCAAGGCCGGCACCTTCTGGGTGAACGATCCGCTCACCGACAACGATGCCGGCCCTTTCGGGGGAATGCGGTGGAGCGGCATTGGCCGTGAGCTGGGCGAGGAGGGGCTGGACGCCTTCCGCGAGCCGAAACACGTCCATCTCGACTACATCATGGAGCGGAAATTCTACTGGTACCCCTACCGCGACCGCCCCATCCCACCGGGCCACCAATCGTCGTGAGCGTCAGGTAGCACCGCGGGACCTCCGTCCCAGCCACGCCTCCCTCAGCAGCAACTGATCGGGCGTGGGGGTGGGGTCGATCTCGAAGCGGAGCGGATGGCCCTCTTCGTCCTCGATCAGGTGGATCCCCAGCTTCTCGTAGTACTCCTTGATCGGCAGATGGTGCGCCTCCATCACGTAGTTGTCGAAGAAGTCGCGGATCGACGGATCGGTGAGCGCCACGAGGGTGTCCACGAATGTCGACTCGGGAAAGGCTCGTCGCTTGCCATAGCGGTGGGTGAGATCGAGGATCAGGTCCTGCAGCCCCCGCTGGCCGTGCGAGAGCTCGAGCAGCCGGATGTCGAGGAGCCCGGCGGTGAGGGCGCCGCGCATGTAGATGTTGCCATACTGCGCCTGCCCCGAGTCGCTGTACGAGGTGAGCGCCAGCTCCTTGAGGCTGTAGGTCGAGTCGAAGTTAGCGCGGTCGATGTTCATCTTGGTGATCATCGTCGCGAGATATTCCTCGGGGGTCTTGAGCCCGGCGCGGAGCTGCATCGTGTGCGCCGCCCACTCGGTGGTGCCCTCGTAGAGCCAAAGGTGCTCCGACGGCACTGGCGTCACGAAGTTGAAATGCTCGATGATCTCACTGTGGATGTTGAGGGGTGTCACGACGTGGAAGAATTCGTGTGACGCGATGTCGGTCACGTACTTCCCGACCGAGTCGGTGAACTCCGACTCCTTGAGGACGTACTCGGAGCTAAGGGAATGCTCCCACGCGCCGGCCGGCTTTTCGTCGAAGTGGTAGAGAAACGTGTAGCGGGTGACGGGGAGCGTCCCCAGGAACCGGCCCGCGGCCTGGAGCATGCCGTTCATCGCGCCGAGGAGCTGGGGTGAGGTGATCTTCCCCGTCCTGCTATAGGTGAAGATCCGAACCGGCACCCCCGTCACCCGGGTCTGGGCGGTAGTGAGCCGCCCGAGCAGAATCGGCGAATCCACGAGCTGGTCGTAATCCCTGGCGATGTAGGCGCCGTCCTTGGCGCGACCGAGCGCCGTCCCGACCGACCACCCCGCCGGATACCGCAGCCGGAGTCGCACCGGAGTCGCCTGCATGCCGGTCGGGTAGCCGATCACGGCGTGCGGATTGATCAGCGCATGGTCGGCCTCGAGGGAGGTGCCGCACATCAGGTAGATGGGATGGTCGAGGTCGGTGTCCCACGTCTCCGCGACGGTGTACTTGATCGTCCGCACCCTGGGCGCGTTGGAGAGCCGCCATTGGTTCACCGACACCTGCTCCACCGGCACCTTTCGCCCCTGCCCGTCGAACGCCTCGAAGCTCCGGACGAATCGCCCGATGTTCATGACCTGATACGTCCCCGGCGCCGTCGCGGCGAACTGATAGACCGCGTTGTACGGCGT
>JBOHSC010000294.1:0-5531 GCA_050733115.1 Gemmatimonadales bacterium | reverse complement strand
GACCCGGCCCGCCCCCATCCCCCAGCTCATCGACCGGCTCCTCGTCGTCGCGGAGGCGAACGAGATCCCCGCGGCCGTGGTGGTGAACAAGGTCGACCTCGATCGCGGCGAGGCGCTGGTCGAGCGCCTCCGCCGGGCCGGTTATTGGGTGTACCCGACCAGCGTCAGCACGGGGCTGGGAGTCGCGGAGTTCGCGGCAGCGCTCACCGGAAGGATCTCGGTGGTCACCGGCCCCTCCGGCGCAGGGAAATCGAGCCTGCTCAACGCGGTGCAGCCGGGGCTCCAGCTCAGGACGGGGGAGCTCAGCGCGAAGGTAGGCCGCGGAAAGAACACTACGGTATCGGCTGTGATGATTCCGCTGGCTGCGGGCGGATTCCTGGTGGACACGCCGGGGTTCAGCGATGTGGGGCTCTGGGCGATCGATCCGAAGGAGCTGGCCTCGTGCTTCCCCGAGTTCCGTCCTCACATCGGAGAGTGCCGCTACGGGGACTGCCGGCATCTCACGGAGCCGGGGTGCAGCATTGCCGCTGCGGTGGAGGCGGGGGAGGTCGCGGCGGACCGCCTGGAGAGTTATCGCGTGCTGCTGGCGGAGCTGGAGGGAGAGCCGGAGGAGTGGGAGTGAGGGGGGGCGGATTCCTTCACTGCTTTTTCGTCCACCTCTCCGCGTCCCGCGTCTCCACCTTCTCCATCATCCGGTCGAACGCCGCCTGGAGGTCGATGCCCTCGCGGTTGGCCATGCAGATGACGACGAAGAGTATGTCGGCCATCTCCATCGCCAGGTCGCCATCGGACTCACCTTTTTTCTTCGTCTTCCCGCCGAAACGGTGGTTGACCTCCCGCGCCAGCTCGCCAACCTCCTCGCTCAGCCGCGCCATGTTGGTGAGCGGATCGAAGTACCCTTCCTCGAACTGCGCGATCCACGCATCTACCCGGCGCTGCGCCTCGGTGAGTGCCATCTCAGCGCGCCGCGAGAGCCAGTATCAGCGCGCGCATGAACTGCGGCAGATCGGCTGGTGTGCGTGAGGAGATGAGATTGCCGTCCACCACCACCGGACTGTCCTCCCAGATGAGGCCGGCATTCACGAGATCGTCCTTGATGGCGCCGACGCTGGTGCCCCGCCGGCCGCGGACAATGCCGGCGGAAATCGGCACCCACCCGGCGTGGCAGATGAAGGCTACCGGCTTGCCGGCATCGTAGATCTCGCGCGTAAGCTGGAGGAGTCTGGGTGAGCGCCGCATGATGTCGGGCGCGTAGCCGCCGGGGATCACGAGTCCGTCGAAGGCATCCGACGAGATCTGGTCGACGCTGGTATCCACCGTCAACGGATAGCCGCGCTTGCCCTGATAGGTGCGCTCGCCCGTGCCGGCGACGACCGTCTTCGCCCCCTCCTCCTCGAGGCGGATCTTGGGATACCAGAGCTCGAGGTCCTCGTACAAAGGCCCGGCGAAGAAGAGGACGGTTTTTCCGTTGAGAGGCATCGGATATCGGTTGTCGGAGGTAGGAACTGGTGTGCACCCGAATGTAGGTTATATCCAACCGCGCCGATAGCCGACAGCCGAAAGGTCCATATGCGCTCTCGCGACCGCATTCTCGCCAATCTGGAGTCGATCTACCGCGAATCGTACGATCAGGCCAAGCAGCTCGCGGAAAAGGGGCGTATGGTCGACCTCGAGAGCGCCTACATGCGCGACCAGCTGATGCTGGAGATCCTTCTCGATATCCGCGACCTGTTCTCAGTGGCCCCTGCCGCTTCCGGTGGGAGCGCGCTCGAAAAGCTCGAAGCGATCCGGCGTCTCACCAAGCTTCGCTGAGCCCGACAGGCGGAGGTGTTTTCGGCGCGATGAGGCCAGACTGCGACAACGTCGGCGAGGACCGCTTCACCGAGACGATGCACGACTTCTACAAGAAGTTCGAGGGGCGCCGCGCGTCGACCGAGGACTTTCGGAGAGTCGTCGAGCGGCATGCTGGGACGGACATGGGCTGGTTCTTCGGCCAGTGGGTCTATTCGACCGCCATTCCCACCTACCGCGTCTCGTACCGCACCACCAGGTTGGATGAGGGCCAGTTCCGGGTGAAGCTCCACGTCGTCCAGGAGAACGTCCCCGACGACTTCCAGATGTACGTCCCCGTCACTCTCGACCTGGGCAAGGATCGCGCGGCCCGTCTCCGGGTGAAGGTGAGCGGACCCACCTCCGACATCGAACTTCCGCCGATGCCGGCGGAGCCGAAGGCGCTGCATTTCAACGACCTCGAAGGTGTGCTCGCCGACGTCAGGATGGTGGACTGGAAGGACTGAGCCTGCGCGCGCCATACCGGGGCCTCGCCTCGGACGGCAGAACTCGCTAGTGACGCTCTCGGGGAGCTATCTTTCCCAGGCGTTTTTCGCAGCTGGCGACCATCACCCCTGCCCCCGAGTCTGATGGCTACACGTACCTCTCCTCGCGTCAGGGCTGCCGCGAGACTGGAAAAGGCGGACCTGCTCGATCTCTACCGCATCATGCTGCTGGCGCGGCGGATCGACGACAAGGAGATTCAGCTCAAGCGGCAGAACAAGATCTTCTTTCAGATCTCCGGCGCGGGGCACGAGGCGGTCCTCGCCGCCGCTTCGAAGGTCTTCCGGCCCACCTACGACTGGTTCTACACCTACTACCGCGACCGGGCCCTCTGCCTCGGCCTCGGCATGACCGCCACGGAGCAGTTCCTCTCCGCCGTAGGCGCCGCCGCCGATCCCAACTCCGGCGGCCGCCAGATGCCCTCGCACTGGGGGCACAAGGATTTGAACATCGTGAGCGCGTCGAGCCCCACCGGCACCCAGTTCCTCCAGGCGGTCGGGTGTGCCGAGGCGTGGCTCCGCTATTCGCGCATCGAGGGCATCGCCGACCGCGACGAGCTCATCCACGGCGACGAAGTGGTCCTCTGTACCACCGGCGACGGCACGACGAGCGAAGGAGAGTTCTGGGAGGCGCTGAATACCGCCACCAACCTCAAGCTGCCCGTGGTGTTTCTCGTAGAAGACAACGGCTACGCCATCTCTGTCCCCGTTGAGGTCAACACCCCGGGGGGGAGCATCTCCAGGCTGTTGACCGGCTTTCCGGGGTTGTTCATCCAGGAGGTGGATGGCTGCGACGTCATGGCGTCGTACGACGTCCTGACAAAGGCAGTCGACTACGCGCGGGCCCGGAAGGGCCCGGCACTGGTGCACGCGCACGTGATCCGTCCGTACAGCCACTCGCTTTCCGACGACGAGGTCCAGTACCGCCCCACCTCCGAGCGCAAGGCCGACAGTGAGCGTGATCCGCTCACCCGGTTTCCCAGGTATCTCCTCGAGCAGGGGGTAGCTTCGCAGGCGGAGCTTGATGTCATGATTCGGCAGGTGACCGAAGAGGTGCAGGTCGCGGCCGACGTGGCCCTCGCGGCCCCCCAGCCGGCCACAGATACGATCTACCACTACGTCTACTCACCCGACGTCGATCCGACATCGGAGCAGTTCGACACCGAGGATGATCCGCGCTTCACCGGCGACCCGACCACCATGGTCGATTTGCTGAACGCCTGCCTGCGCGACGAGATGGCCCGCGATCCGCGGATCGTGGTCTTCGGCGAGGATATAGCCGACTGCAGCCGGGAGGGGAATCTCGCCGACGTGAAGGGCAAGGGCGGCGTCTTCAAGGTTACCTGGGGTCTCCAGCGCGCCTTCGGCGGCGACCGGGTCTACAACTCGCCGCTCGCGGAAGCCAACATCATCGGCCGCGCCATCGGCCTCGCCACCCGGGGGCTCAAGCCGGTCGTCGAGATCCAGTTCTTCGACTACATCTGGCCGGCCTACATGCAGCTCCGGAACGAGCTCGCACTCATGCGCTGGCGCTCCAACAACGCCTTCTCGTCCCCCGTCGTCGTGCGCGTCACCTACGGCGGCTACCTCAAGGGCGGCTCGGTATACCACTCGCAAACCGGGGCCGCCGTCTTCACCGGCGTGCCGGGCCTCCGGGTGGTCTGTCCCGCCACCGCGCTCGACGCCAACGGCCTTCTGCGCACCGCCATCCGATGCGACGACCCCGTGCTCTTTCTGGAGCACAAGCACCTCTACCGCCAGACGTACAACAAGGCGCCCAATCCCGGCCCCAACTTCATGATTCCGCTTGGCAAGGCCAGAATCGCGCGAGTGGGCACCGATCTCACCGTCATCACCTACGGTGCATTGGTGCAGCGCGCGCTCTGGGCGGCCAAGCAGGTCGAGGAAGAGCAAGGTGTCAGCGTGGAGGTCGTGGATCTGCGGTCGCTGAGCCCGGTGGACTGGGAGATGATTGGCCAATCGGTGCGGAAGACGAACAGGGTGGTGGTGGCCTACGAGGATTCACTCTCCTGGGGTTACGGCGCCGAGATTGCCGCCCGGATTGCCGACGACCATTTTTCCCACCTCGATGCGCCGGTCCGGCGGGTGGCCTCGACCGACACCTTCGTGGCCTACGCGCCTGAGCTCGAGGACGTCATCCTGCCCCAGACGGAGACCCTCAAACGCGCGATGATGGACATCGCGGCCTTTTAGCGCCTACTGGCGCATCGCCTCGCGGATTTCCCCAGCGGCCGCGATAGCGTTGTCCACGTCGCGCGAAAGCGCCTTGGCCTGCTGTGTGGCCTGGGTGAGGTCTCCCAGTACCGCTGCGACCCCCGCCGACCGCAGTCGCAACAGGTCGAATCGCATATTCTGCATGGCCAGCACGCACGACTCGAGGTGACTGGCCACCTGGCTCCGTCTGCCCTGCAGGTCGATGATCGTCTGCCGCTGCCGCTCGAGCAGATTGAGCCGGCGCGCCCGCTCCGGATCGTCCGGCTCGCGTGACAACGCAACAATGCGCTCGTCGATCTGCGACAGCCCCTGCGTGTCGAAGTTGCCGTCCATCGCCTGAAGGGTGCGAGCCACGTCGGTGGCCCTGTTGTACAATGCGTCGGCCGTCTGCTGGACATCGGGCAGCATCTTCCGCTCCGAAGGCGGAAGCCGTTCCATGAGCTTGAGAATGGCCTGCCGGTCGCCGTACACCTGCTGCACGGCCGGGAGATGCGAGCCGTACTCTTCGAGCCGGGGCGATGCAATGGCGCGGCCGCCCTTGATCCCCCTGGCCATCGTCGTCTCAATCGCGTCGGGCGCCGGCGGCCGGCTCACGACATCGCGCCAGCTGTATCCTGCCTGCCAGAGCTGAGCGTAGTTCCGGAACAACCCTATGCCCATGCCGAAGAGCGGGAAGAGAAACCAGGGGTGGTCGATGCCGGTGGCGACGTTGATGCCGAAGCAGCCGAGGGAAACGGCCGCCCAGCTCGCGAACTGGCCGCGAACCTTCTGGACGATTCTCGGTTCCCCGGTATCGGGCACCGGAAGGTCGCTGTCCCCACCCCGGGGGGCGGTCTGGCGGCGCCCGCGGATTTCGCCGGCGCCGCGGGGGGCGGGCAGCGCGCGCTGGCCGGCGGTCGAACGCTGCTCGACGGGGCGCCGGGCCCGACCCGTGGCCGGCGGGCGTCCTGCGCTTCCCTGGCC
>JBOHSC010000293.1:0-2956 GCA_050733115.1 Gemmatimonadales bacterium | reverse complement strand
TGCTTCGTCTCCACGAGCTCGACCCCAGGAGCCACCCCGCGAACCCTCTTCAGGAGCACCGACAGGCGAGCCTTCCTCCGGATGGGCTTCCCCCGCTCGTCTTCATCCTCGTAAGTCACCTGCACGTTTTCCGCTCGCGGGCCAATCTCGTAGCGAGTCGGGTCCTCCGGGTCACGGAGCCACCGATCGCAGGCGTCGAAGAGCAGGTTGACCCGCTCGAGCACGCGGTCGAATTGCTGAAGCGTATTGCCAGCCTTCGCGACGTCCTTCCCCTCGGCCGCCTTCGCCAGGTGCGCCGGCAGGTGGCTGTCCCGATGCCTGCGGATGGCATCGTGGGTGATTCCGCGTACCTTCGCGGCGACTTGGCGATCGCTGCCGCCTTCCACCAGCGCCGCGTCGATCTCTTGACAGCGCGGGTGTGCGCACACCGTGCAGGGGCGCCCGAGCCTCGACTTCTTGCCGCGAGAAGGTGCCGTGGCGGTCACGTGGCCGGCTCCGGTCGGTGAAACAATGCGAGGCCTGCTTCGCACTCGGCGATTACCTCGGTGAGCATCGGAATATCGAAAATCACCGCGGTGTTGAGCTCGGCCTCGACCTCGCGCCGGCGGCGAGGGTACGTCGAGGCCTTCGCAAGCAGCTCGCGTGCGAGCTCCGCCACGGCCGTCTGCTCCTCAAGCGCGCGACGGGCCTTCTCGAGCCGCATGCGCAACTCCTGCAACTCAGTCGGCATCGTTCCTCCTCGCTACATGGCGTACCAGCCGGAGCGCGCTTTCTCCTCGGTCATCTTCTGGATGTTTTCCTTCCTGAGCTCGACCGCCTCCACCCGCTCGCTATCCGCCGCGCCACTGGCGAGCCACGCCGTCAGCTCCGCCAGAGGGTTCGCCGTGTCATGGACGTCGAAGAACTTCTTGGTGACCGGGTTGAGTCCGCGGACGGTGCGATCCGGCATGACGACGATGCAGCCCGCTGCCCCAGCAGCGTACCGCTTGGCTGGCTCAGGATCGAGCAAGTACGGCGGCTGCATCAGGGCTCGCGCCACCTGGCTCACGGCCGCCTTGTGGACCGCATCGAGGCTCATGGGTTCCTGCGGGGTCTCGGACATCGGTCAGTCTCCTGTCAAGGGGTTACGGGTATTCTCGGCGCTCCACCGAAGCAGGGCGATCGCATCATCCAGGGCGTGGCCCGACGCTGTGACCGTGCACTTGACGAGGCGCTCTTTCGCGGCCCTGGCGGCCTCGTCCGCCTCCACGGCGGCGAGCTGGGCCTCGAGATCGGCGACCTTCACTCGATGGCGGGCGAGGGCATCGGCGACGCCCAGCGCCCGGCTCCGGGCGGCCACGATAGCTGAGGTCGACCCCGCCTCGAGGGCGTGCTCTTCCGCCTGGACTGCCGCTGCGTTCTCCGCCTCAAGGCGTGCGGCGAGTGTCCGTGCCTCATCCAGCTTGTGGCGGAGCGGGGCAGCGGGGTCGGCCAGCGGGGCCTTCATCTTAGTCATCGGGTCCTCCTATGCTCGGGTCACTCGTCCATTGCCGCCTTGCGCCATCCATTCCTCAAGGCCCCGTTTCGAGAACCTCAGCGCCTTATGACCGAGCTTTCTCGTGAACGGCCAGCCCTTCGCCTGCCGATAGACCGCCTTCTCGCTGAGGCTGAGGGCTGCGGCCGCCTGGACCACGGTGAGCATCTGATCCGGTCCAATCCGTGGAGTTGCTGGAGCCTGCTTACGATCCAGGACCGCCAGCACCCAGCCGACTCGGACCATTCCCTCTGGATCAGCTGCGAGCAGGCGACTCCGGAGTTCGGCTAGTGCCGCAGCCGGGTCGGCTCTCTGGTATCCTCGTCCGTTCCCACCATGTTCTCGGCTGGTCCCGCCTGGTCCCGTCTGTTCTCGCTTTTCCGGAGACTGGGCGAGAACACCTCTCCTCGGCGAGCGGGCGGCCTTCCCCATGGGTTAGCCTAGAATCCCGGTGAAAAAGACCGAGAAGCCAGCAGACGACGAGACGACGGCGCGATAGCAGATATCAGCCTGCAGGGTCGGCAGGCTTGGTCGGAGCGGTTCGACCGAAGCTGGAGACGCCGTGAGGCGTCACCCATGACCGCTCTGGATGCACGGGCGCCCAACCCCGTGCGACTTTTCCAGCGAGCCCGCGCCACCGAGCCTCGCTGAGGGCTGGAGCCCCCCGCTACCACGCGGGTTCCTCCAGCTCGTACCGGAGAGTCTGGCCACGAACTCCGGCTGCCATCGTCATCCCGTTTCTTGTGCCGCCGCTACTGTCGGCGACTCGGCGAACGGTGTCAGAAGACCGAGGACTGCTCCACAACTGCCCTTCGAGACTGAGCCGGTGCCGTGCCTGCCGGAGTGTGTGAATGAGGTCGTCAATCAGGTCGACGTGGACGCGAATTTCTCGCGAGCTGCGAGGTGCGTAGGCTCCGTCCGGCCTCACGGAATAGCTGTGCAGGCGAAGGAACTCGAGATCACGGTGCCGACGAAGAAACACAGCCAGACGACGCTCACGGCGGCTGCAAAGGCCGACCAGCCGGTCCGGGACTGACGGAGTACTCTTGATTTCTCGGGGGTGCTGCGTAGCTTGAGGCACTCGTCACACCTCGCTGCTCGGGCCGCCTGCCAGGGCGGCCTTGTTGTTAGGCGGCGGTCCCCGCCGGAGTGCCTCGGCGCTCGACGTACTCACGCGCAGAGACAGCTTCCACCCTCCACCATCCTCGGGAGTCCCGTCGGGCCCGGAGCTGCCCCAGCATGATGAGCCGAACGACCTGGTACGAGCTCCTCGCGATCACCCGGCCAGCCTCCGTGACCGTGAGCTCCTTCTCCTGTTGCTCTTCATGATGTGCCACGCTGCACCTCCAACCTACCGGGACACGATCGCTAGACCTTGACGTCCTACAACAACGTGTGTAATCTCTGTGTGTCTCTACGTGTAGAACGGTAACACATTTCATC
>JBOHSC010000292.1:0-3507 GCA_050733115.1 Gemmatimonadales bacterium | reverse complement strand
GGCTGGGGCGCCGCCCGCCGCCGGCCGGATCCCTTGACGAAGAGGCCGCTGTCGAGCAGTCCGAACACGAGCACTCCGATCACGAGATTGACCCCGAAGAGCGCGAGCGCCTCGAGGCGAGGGTTGGTGACGCCGGCCAGGTGCTCGATCAGATAGATCGCGGTGCACACGACCATGATGTACGCCAGGGCGAGCGGCATGAGGACCTTCCAGCCGAGTGCCATGAGCTGGTCGTACCGGAACCGCGGCAGCGTCCACCGGATCCACATCACCACGAAGATCCAGAACATCACCTTGAGAAAGAAAAACCCGCCGGTGACGAGTGTCTGCAGCACCCCGCCCTGCTCGTCCCACGACCCCGGAAGGTCCCATCCGCCGAAGAAGAGCGTCGTGACCATGGCGCAGACGGTGACCACGTTCGCGTACTCGGCGATGAAGAAGAAGGAGAACTTCATGGCGCTGTATTCGGTGTGATACCCCGCGATGAGCTCCGATTCGGCTTCGGGAAGGTCGAACGGCAGTCGGTTGGTCTCGGCGAGTCCCGCAATCAGGAAAATGAAGAACGACAGGAAGAGCGGGAACACGTACCAGAGCCCGGCCTGCTGCTGCGCGATGATCGCCGAGAAGCTCACGTTGCCCGACATGAGCAGCACGGGGATGAGGCTCAGCCCCATCGCCACCTCATAGGAGATCATCTGGGCACACGCCCGAAGACCGCCGAGCATGGCGTACTTGCTGTTGGACGACCATCCCGCCAGCGCGATCCCGTAGACGCCGAGCGAGCTGATGGCGAGCACGAAGAGAAAGCCGATCGGGAGGTCGGCCACCACCATCGGCATCCGGCCGTGGTAGGCGACGCGGCCGAGCGGCCCGAGGGTGAAATCGAAGTCCACCGGAAGGGGGGCCGCAAAGGGAATGACCCCGGAGAGCAGCAGCGCCGGAATGAACGAGAGGGCCGGCGCCAGGAAGAAGAGATACCGGCTCGCCTCTGACGGAAAGGTCTCCTCCTTGAGAATGTTCTTCACTCCATCGGCGGCGGGCTGCAGGAGACCCGCCCAGCCGACGCGGTTGGGTCCGCGCCGGTTTTGCATCCAGGCGCTCACTTTCCGCTCCATCAGCGTGAGCAGCGCAACGCCGATCATGATGACGGTGAAGACGAACACCATCTTGAGGATGCTGAGGAGCAGAAATCCTTTCATCTCCGGCGTCATCGGAGCGCCTCCGCTCCAGCCGCAGCCGGGAGCACCCGTCCGGTGAAGCCGATGTCGGCGTAGCTGATGCCGGCCAGCACCGGCCAGCGCTCGCCGAGCTGCGCGAATGCCTCTTCGGCGGTGGAAGGCGCGTCGGCGTCGGGGCCGGGCCCCGCGAGTACCTCACCCGCCACCCACCATGCCGGCCGCGCCATGCCCGGCTGCGATTTGGCCTGGTGGTAGCGCTGCAGACGGCGATCACGGTTCAGGTAGGTGCCGTTCTCTTCGGCCATGTTGGTGACCGGGAGCACCAGCTCGGCGCCGTGCAGCGAGTCGATGACGACCGTACCGAGCACCAGCAGGAGCCCCGGAATACCCGCCAGTGCCGCCACATCGGCGGCGGAGAGATCGGCGTCGAGCACGATCACGACCGAGGCGCCGGCGGCGGCGCCAAGCGCCGAGTCCCAGGTGGCCGTGTATCCGAGCAGCTTCGCACCGGCGAGATTGGGTGCCCGCTCGCGCCGGAGCGCCAGGCCCGGGATGCCGGGGAGCGGGGCTTCGTTCCCGAGGGGAACCTGTACCGCCGCCGTAACATCGAACCGGTCGAGAAGCTTCCGCACCAGCCCCAGCGATTCCGTGGAAGCACGCCCGGAGGCGAGCAGCACCGCCGAGCCTGACGCCCCGCGCAGGATCTGGCCGAGGCGGTCGAGCGCGGTGTCCCAGTCCACGGCCACGTGGCGTCCCGCGTTTCGGACCAGCGGTGCCTCGATCCGGTCGCCCCGGTTCATCCAGCGGTAATTCATCCGCCCCGTATCGCAGATGAAATGGCGGTTGACCTCGAGATTGGGCCGCGGCCTGATGCGGACCACGACGTCATCGCGGGTATCGATGGTGATATTGCAGCCCTGGGTACATCCGGGGCAGACGCTGGCGGCCTTGTCGAGGTCCCAGGCGCGCGCCTTGTGCAGGAAGTCCTTGGAGAGGAGCGACCCGACCGGACAGAGATCCACAACGTTGCCTGCCCATGGATGGTCGAGCTTATGCGACTCGGAGATGCCGATGAAGGCCCGATCGCCCCGCTCGGAGACATTGAGCAGCGGCGCTTCGGCCACGTCCTCCATGAAGCGCACGCACCGGGTGCAGAGAATGCAGCGGTTGGGGACGTAGAGTATGTCGGGACCGAAATCCTCGACCGGGTTGTACCGCTTGGCGTACTCCTTGTACCGCGTGGCCGCCCGGCCCTCCTGGAAAACGTAATCCTGGAGCTCGCACTCCCCGGCCTGATCGCAGATGGGGCAGTCGAGAGGGTGATTGATGAGGAGGAATTCGAGTACGCTTTCGCGTGCCTTCTTCGCGGCGTCGCTGTTGACGTGCACGACCTGGCCTTCGGCCACCGCCGTGACGCAGGCCGGCGCCAGCTTGGGCGCCTTCTCCACTTCGACGAGGCACATCCGGCACACCGCCGGTGACGGCAGCGACGGGTGGTAGCAGTAGTGCGGGATGAGAACGCCCGCCTGCTTGGCGGCCTCGATGATGGTCGTGCCTTTGGGCACGGCGATCTGCGCGCCTTCGATGGTTACGTTGACCAGTTCGTCAGCCATTCAGGATTCCCGGTTGTTCACACCACCGCCATCGAAGGCTCGCGCGCCCCGGCGATGTAGGCCTCGAACTCGCCGCGAAACTTCTGAATCCCGCTTACCACCGGCGCGGCACACGAGTCGCTCAGCACGCAGATCGTCTTCCCCGTCATGTTCTCCGACAGATCGAGGAGAAGCTGGAAGTCCTCCTGCTTTCCCCTGCCCGAAAGAATCCGCTCCAGGACCTTCGTGGTCCACGCGGTTCCTTCGCGGCACTGGGTGCATTGCGCGCACGATTCGTGGGCGTAAAACCGTGCCAGCCGCCAGATCTGGTACACCATGTCCGTGGTGTCGTCCATGACGATCATTCCAGCCGAGCCGAGCATCGACCCCTTGGCGACGATCCCCTCGTAGTCGAAAAGCGCCTCCTCGGCTTCCTGGCGCGTCATGATCGGCACCGACGACCCGCCGGGGATTACCGCCTTGAACGTCCGCCCCGGGTGGGGGCCGCCGGCCATGTCATAGAGGATCTCCCGGAGCGGGGTTCCCATGGTGACCTCGTAGTTTCCCGGCCGCTGAATGTGGCCGCAGATCGAGATCAGTTTGGTGCCGGTGCTCTTGGGGCTGCCGAGGCAGAGACCCTTGTACCACTCTGCACCGCGCACCAGGATGTGCGGAACGGCGGCGAGCGTCTCGACGTTGTTGATCGTCGTCGGCATGCCGAACACCCCGAACACGGC
>JBOHSC010000291.1:0-6440 GCA_050733115.1 Gemmatimonadales bacterium | reverse complement strand
ACCCTCCGCTGACCGAAGGGACCTACGGCAGGCTCTGGGCGCGTCTCGACGGATATGCTCGAAGGAGATGGAGCGTGACGGCCGATGTGCAGGCGGGCGAGGGCAAGTCGACAGCCCGGCTCTACGGCCAGATTCGTCAGGAGCTCGGCAGTCGCCGCGGCGCTACACTCGACGTGAAAGCGGGAATTGCCACGCTGCCCGCCCTGCCGCAATCGCTCTTCCGGCTCGGCGGCGTCTCGACGGTGCGGGGGTTCGAGTACGGCACGGTCAGGGGACAGGCGTTCTGGGTCGCGCGGCTCGACGTCGCCCCGATCCGCGCCCGTCTGCGCCCGGTGGTGTTCGCCGATGCCGGACAGGCGGCGCTCGCAGCCGACCTCTTCTCCAGCAAGGCGCTGATCGGAGCCGGCGTGGGGCTGTCGGTGTTCAACGGGGTGTTGCGGCTCGATCTCAGCCACCCGATCTCACCCGATAGTGGAGGCAAGGTGCGATTCGACATCGTGGTACGGGCGGCGCGGTGAGTGGGAGACCGATGCTCGTAGCGCTGACGGCGGGCGCCTGCCTGGCCTCCGCGTGCGGGAAGTCATCGCCCGACGAGAAGACGGGTCCTTTTCTCGAGGCGAGGTGGAGCGGAGCCGACAGCGGAAAGATCAGCGGACCGGCCACGGCGGAATGGTGCGACTCGCTCCGGCTCCTCGAGGTTCGCGCTGTCCAGGGTGACACGGGAATCGGCCTCGCGCTCTATCCGAAGAAAGAGTTCGTGGCGGAGCGCTATCCGGTGGCCCCTCCGGCAAAGGCCGACACCTCGCCACCCGCGGCTGCGGTTGCCCTCAGGTGGTTCGCCGAGACTTCGATCAGGGGTTTCCAGGGAGACAGCGGCAGCGTCGTGGTGCAGGAGTCATCTCGCGGGGTCTACTCGGGTGTGATAGAAGCACATGCCCATTCGGTCACCGACGGCAATCACGTCACGATCACCGGGTCGTTCAGTCACCTCTCCCCCCGTCCAGCGACTCGCGGATGCGCCGCCAGGACGGCGTCCCGCGACGCCAGTGCCGGTGTACATTAGGAGCTATGGATAGCACCTACTACCGCCGCGGCTTCGGGCTCAAGGCCGAGATCGAAAGCCAGCTCACCGTGGACTACCACAGCACCGTGGTGGAGGTGCTTCGCGAAGGCCAGTACCGGCTGAAGGTGGGGCCGTTCACCTTCCGGCTGGCTCGCGAGTTCGGCTTCTGCTACGGCGTGGACCGGGCGGTGGATTATGCCTATGAGACCCGTCTCAAGTTCCCCGACCGCACCCTCTACCTCGTCGGCGAGATCATCCACAACCCTCATGTGAACCAGAAGTTGAGGGCCATGGGCGTCCGCTTCCTGCTGCAGGAAGGGAATGCCGGCTTCGACTTTTCCGGAATCACTCCCGAGGACGTGGTCATCCTTCCCGCGTTCGGAGTGACCAGGGGTGACTTCGACCGGCTCCGCACCATCGGCTGCGTGCTGGTCGACACCACGTGCGGGTCGGTGCTCAACGTCTGGAAGCGGGTGGAGAGCTACGCCAAAGACGGCTTTACCGCGATCATCCACGGCAAGCACTACCACGAGGAGACGAAGGCGACGGCCAGCCAGGTCACGAAGTATCCCGGCGGCCGCTATCTCGTCCTGTACAACATGGACGAGGCTCGCGTCGTGTGCGACTTCATCGAGCGGGGCGGGGACGGCGCGGCACTGAACGCACGCTTCGCGTACGCCAGCTCACCAGGCTTCGATTTCGATCGTGACCTGGCGCGCGTGGGAATCGCCAACCAGACGACGATGCTCTCGGGCGAATCGCTGGCCATCGCGGAGGAGATCCGCCGCAGCGTCGAGCGCCGCCATGGCGCCGAGGGGGTCCCGGCGCACTTCCGCTCCTTCGATACGATCTGCTCCGCGACGCAGGAGCGGCAGGATGCCGTGCTCGCGCTGCTGGATGAGCCGCTCCATGTCATGGTGGTGGTGGGGGGATACAACTCGAGCAATACCTGTCACCTCGCCGCGCTGGTGCAATCGCGCGGCACCCGCACCTACCACATCGAGGATGCCGACTGCGTGGAGCCCCACACCGGGGCCATCCGCCACCAGCCGATCGGCACGAAGAGCGAAGTGCGGGAGGAAGCCTGGCTTCCCGCTGAAGCGACCGTAGGCATCACTGCGGGCGCCTCGACGCCGAACAACAAGATCGGCGAGACGATCGTCCGCATCTGCGAGCTGGCCGGCGTGGCCGACGAGCTCCGCGCGATCACCGGCTGATCACTTCCCCGTGCGATTTCTCGACCTGAGCCACACCGTCGTGGACGGGATGATCACCTATCCCGGTCTTCCCGGCCGGATCATCTGCGATTTCCTGAGCCGGGAGGCCTCGAGAGGCCACTACGCGCCGGGCGTCGAGTTCCAGATCGGCAAGATCGAGATGGTGGCGAACACCGGCACGTATCTCGATTCGCCCTTTCACCGTTACGCCGACGGCAAGGATCTTTCCCAGCTTCCGCTGGAGTCGCTGGCCGATCTCGACGCCGTGGTGGTGCAGGGCGACGGGCGCTCGCGGGGCATCGGGCTTGGCGCGTTCGAGGGCCATGATGTCGCCGGGAAGGCGGTGCTGGTGCGCACCGGGTGGGATGTGCACTGGGGGACGCCCCGGTATCTCTCGGGCAATCCCTTTCTGACCGCGGAGGCCGCGGCATATCTGGTGGAGCGCAGGGTGGCGCTGGTGGGCATCGATTCGCTCAACATCGACGACATGGAAGATCCTGCGCGGCCGGTACACTCGACCCTGCTCGGTGCGGACATCCCGATCGTCGAGCACCTCTGCAGTCTCGCCCCCCTGCCCGACAGAGGATTCCGCTTTTCCGCGGTGCCGCCCAAGGTGGCCGGATGCGGCACCTGGCCGGTCCGCGCGTTCGCCGCGCTCTAGTCCGCCCTTTCCAGCCGCAAGTCTTTCCACGACACCGGGTCTTCGATCGGCTCCAGGTGGGTGTCCACGCTGCTGTGCGGGACGGCCGCACGCACCTGCTCCTCGATCTCCTCGAGCAGATCGTGCCCCTTCTGGACGCTCCACTCTCCGGGCACCAGGATATGGAACGAAATGAAGCGGCGCGCGCCGGCCTGGCGGGTGCGCAAGGCGTGGTAACGGACTCCGTCGGCGGCACGGGCCTCGAGAATGTCGGTAATCTTCTGCCGGATGTCCTCGGGAAGCGCGGTGTCGAGGAGGCCGAGCATGGAGCGGTGAACCAGCGCCACGCCGGAGCGCAGCACGTTGGCGGCCACGACAATCGCGACGATCGCATCGAGTCGGTGCCAGCCGCTGGCCGCCGCGGCGCCCACTCCCACGATGACGCCGATGGAAGTCCAGACATCCGACATCAGATGTTGCGCATCGGCTTCGAGGGCGATCGACTCGAAGCGCTGTCCGGCCCGGAACAGCACGCGGGCCACGGCAAAGTTGACGACGGTGGCGACGGCGGAGATGGCGAGACCGAGGGCCGGGTTGTGGATCGGGAGCGGATCGAAGAGACGCTGGCCTGCGGTGACGATGATACTCGCCGCCGCGATGAGAATCAGCGCTCCCTCGAAGCCGCTGGAGAAGTATTCGGCCTTGGTGTGGCCGTAGGCGTGCTCCTCGTCGGCGGGGCGGGCGGCGACGGAGAGAGCGAAGAGCGCCACCACCGCGGCGATGAGATTGACCAGCGACTCGAGTGCATCGGAGAGCAGGCCGATCGATCCGGTGAGGAGGTAGGCGCTGCCCTTGAGGGCGATGGTGACGAGCGCCGCCGCCACCGAGAGGATGGCGTAGCGGATGATCCTGGGCCCTGTCACCGGAGACTCTCCGGCAACAGGCGCGCCACTTCGGCGATGGTGTGCGGAGCGCTTCCCTCGGCGCGATTGTTGACCAGGAGGTATGCGGGAATGCGCGTGTGCACTGCCGTTTCGATCAACCGGACCAGGTCGGCGCGGAGCCCAGGATTGGGATCCTGAATCCGGTCATACGGCGCGAAGGCATCCACCGCCTCATCGTAGGTACGTCCGGGCCGGAGCAGGGCACGGGCCACGATGAAGGGCGCCGAGATGGCGCCGGGAAGATCGAGCTGATTGCCGATGGCGGGCATCCGGGTCCAGGAGTTGAAGACGTGAGCCACCCCGTGCTCGCGCAGGACCGCGAAGTACATGGGGGTGAGAAACTCCTCATTGCGCAATTCGACCGCGTACATACTCTCCACGGGTAGTGCGGAGAAAAACTCGTCGAGGCGGTCGGCGAACGACTGTGGCGTGACACCACTCCGCCGCGCGATGCTCTGAAACTCGAAGACGAACGGACCTGCGTGCCCCTCGAAATGCCGGTGATACGGCTCGTGCACCGCCTCGAGAAAGAGATCCGCGCTCAGGAAGTCGGGATTGATTTGCCCGCCTCGTGACCTGGCGTGTGCTTGGCTGAAGGTATGGATGGTGATCTGATTCCATACCTTGCTCACGCAGGGAAATCCCGGCGGCAGCCGGTCGGCGTAGGAGCGGAGCACGTTCTCGTCCGGCGGTGCGTAGAAGCTGGAGTCTATGCCCACCGTCCGGAAGAGCGGAAAGGCGGCGTACTCCTCGAGCATGCGGGCGGAGCCGCCCTTGCCCTCGTAGTCGCGATGATAGACCAGCCCGCGCCAACCCGGGTAGTTCCATGAGGATGCGCCGAACCGAACGCTCGTCGGAATTCGCGCGGCCAGCTGCCGGAAATCTTCCGCGACGGTCACTTCGGAACGATGCGGTACACCCGGCCACCGGAGCTGGCGATATAGAGCTCCCCGACGGCGTCCTCACCGAAGCTTGTCACGCTGCCGCCGGGAGGAGCGAGGGTGGGCCAATCGAGCGGCTCGACCGCCTGGCCGCCCTGGTAGCGGAAGCTCCGAATCCATCCGCTGCAGAAGTCGGAGTAGAAATAGGTTCCCTGAAGGCCGGAAATCGCCGAGCCGCGATAGACGTAGCCACCCGTTACCGAGCACCCCTGGTCGTGGTCGTACTCGAGCACGGAAAGGGCGAGCCCGGTCTGGTCGCAGGGGCCGGAGGCATAACAGTGACGCCCTTCCATCACGTTCCAGCCGAAGTTGATTCCCTTGCCGGCCCCTTCCGCTGAGGGCGAAACGTCTACTTCTTCCCACCGGCTCTGACCGACGTCGCCGATGTAGAGATCGCCGGTGGCGCGGTCGAAGCTGAACCGCCAGGGATTGCGCAGACCGTAACTCCAGATTTCGGTGCGGGCGGTTGTGCTGGCGGCAAAGGGGTTGTCTGCCGGGATGGTGTAGGGGGCGACGCCTCGGAGATCGATTCGCAGGATGGAGCCGAGGAGATCCGTCAGGTCCTGGCCGCGACCCTGCGGATCCCCACCCGAGCCGCCATCGCCCAGGCCGAGATAAAGGTTGCCGTCCGGTCCGAACAGAATCTGCCCGCCGTTGTGATTGGCGAACGGCTGTTCGGCGGTTAGCACCACCTGTTCGGAGCCGGGATCGGCCAGGTCGGGATCACTCCCCGATCGGGCGAACGCGGAAACTCTGGTGGCGCCGTTGGTGTCGGTGTAGTGCACCACGAAACGGCCGTTCGTGGCATATTCGGGGTCGAAGGCCAGACCCAGCAGCCCTTGCTCACTACCGGTGGACACCAGGGAAGTGATGTCGAGGAACGGGGCGGGCAGCAGCGTCCCGCCCTTCACGATCCTGATGGTTCCACCCTTCTCCACGATGAAGAGCCGGTCGGTGTCTCCCGGCGGCGCTGTTACGTAGAGCGGAAACGCGAGGCCCGAGGCGACCTCCTGGAGTCCCACGCTCACCGTGCCGACAGGCGGCATGGTGCCCGAGTCGGAGCCGCAGGCCATGGTGCTTCCAAGGGCGAGTGACGCGATGGCGGCAGAGTAACGGAGGAACGAGATCATGAAGATCCTCGGCAAGGCGTTGCATGCGGTTGCGATCTGCCCATTGCTCGGCTGCACTCCGTTGGGCGTCTGGGTGTACAAGGACCCCGAAGTGACGGTGTCGCGCGTGCGGGTGGGAAGCGACTCGCTCTCTCCGGCGCCGGTGCTGGTGGCGATCGACCTGCAGAATCCGAACGACTATCCGCTCTCCACCGTTCGAGTCGAGCTTTCGCTTCAGCTCGACGACCAGCCGGTCGGCAAGCTCGATCAGGACAGTACCGTGGTGCTGCCCCAGGAGGCTACCTCGACCGTCTCGCTGCCGCTCGTGCTGGCGGCGGGCCTCCCGGCGGCGCGCCTCGCGATGCTCGGTGCCGGCACCCACCGTTTTATGGTGATGGGGCGGGCGGAGATCACGACTCCGTTCGGGACCCGGAAGATCCGCTTCGCGCAGGAGGGGGACCTGGAGTTCGGGCCGTCACCTTCGCCGACAAGCGCTCCAACCGGTCCAAATGGGTGACGGTAAGTG
>JBOHSC010000290.1:0-13084 GCA_050733115.1 Gemmatimonadales bacterium | reverse complement strand
CCTCTATGTGGTGCTCACCGCTATCGATTCTCTCGGCAGCGAATGCAAAGACCGGAAGTCCGCGGCGGCCGCGCTGACGCGGCTGGCGATCACCGAGACGACCAGCGGCCCACCCGACCACCGCTGGCAGACCGGTGCCCATGCGCTGCTGGCGCTCGCGCGGCTCGATACCGCCGCCGCCGCGGCCCTGCTGCCACGTGCGGCGGGAGCGGCGCGATGGGAAATACGGCAGTACGCCGCGCGGGTCGCGGCTGTGGTGGGCGCTCGTCCTGCGCTCTTCCGCCTTGCGGCCGACGCCGACCGCAACGTGCAGGAGGCGGCAATTGTCGGGCTCGCCGCCACGGCGGCCCACGAGGCCGACAGCGTCTATCTCCGCGCTCTCGGCTCGAGCGGCAACCAGGTGGCGCTCGCCGCCGCCGAAGCGCTCAAGGGCTCGCCCCATCCCGGCGCGCTCGCCGCGCTGCTCGATGCCTTCGATGGCCTGAGCGCCCGGAAAACCGAGAACCCGCGCGATCCGCGACTCTCGGTGCTCGACCGCATCGGCGAGCTCGGATCGGCTGCCACGGCGCCGCGCCTTCGTCCCTACCTCGCCGACTACGACACGGCGGTGGCCGTCGCGGCCGCGACCACGATCACCAGGTGGACGGGCCAGACGGTCGAGGCGCGGCCGGTTCCGCTGCCGATCCGGCCGGAGCCGTTGGCAGCGATCTTTCTCAGGCGGGAGATTCGCCTCCGGGTGACGATGGCGCCATCGAGCGGCGGCGGCAGCTTCACGGTGCGACTCTTTCCCGACGAGGCGCCTGCCACCGTTGCGAGAGTGCTGCGACTCGTTCGTGAAGGATTCTACGATGGACGTGTCTTCCAGCGCGTCGAGCCGAATTTCGTGGTGCAGGGCGGGGGGCCCGACGCGAACGAGTACGTCGGCGACGCCGCGTTCATGCGGGACGAGCTGATGCGGCGGACCCATGCGCGTGGCACCGTGGGAATCTCGGCTCGGGGCCGCGACACCGGCGACGGCCAGTGGTTCATCAACCTCGTGGATAATCCGCTCCTCGACCACGAGTACACGATCTTCGGGCGGATCGACGGAGGGCAGGCGGTCGCCGAGCGGATCCTCGAAGGCGACCGCATCGCGCGGGTGGAGGTGGTGGAGGATCGTTAGCACACCATTGGCGGGGCGCCTTCGGGCGCCCTTTTTGTTGGATGCATGCGACAGCATTTGTCGCAAATCGGCAGCGCGGCGTTTCGCGGCGGCCGTTCTGTCCGGAGACGTTAAGAACATAGGTTTGGGTGAGTACGAGCCTGGAGCATGGCTCGATTCATTCTTCCTTGTACTGCCGCCTGTCCCGCGAATGGCCTGCGAGTCTTTCGCTCACCTGTCGTTGACGTAGGTTGAGTTCGAGAGTCGTACCCCCTGTCACCCTTGGCCGCCAGTTCTGCTGGCCTGGAGCCCCCTATGGCCGTCGCCAAAATCACCGAGATCCAGTCCTCTTCCTCGAAGAGCTTCGAGGACGCGATCAAGACCGGTATTGCCCGGGCCGACAAGACCCTTCGCAACCTGAGCGGCGCATGGATCAAGAGTCAGAAGGTCGTAATCGAGAAAGGGAAGATCACGGAATATCGGGTGCTGCTGAAGGTCACCTTCGTATTGCAGGACTAACTTTGGCGACGAAAGAGGAGGTCGCAATGAAATTCTCGAGAGACTCGACCCATCCAATGATGGGAGCTCTGACCCTCGCATTCGTTCTGATCTTCGCGGCAGGGACCGTGCAAGCCCAGGATGCTGTCAAGGCGGCCCCGAACAACTTCAAGGTGCTCTTGGAGAACGACCGCGTGCGGGTGCTGGATTTCCATAGCACCGCCGGCCAGAAAATCCCCATGCATTCCCATCCAGCCTACATCAGCTACAGCATCTCGGGGTCCGGCAAGACAAGATTCACCGCGCCGGATGGCAAGACCAAGGAGCAACCTGCGAGCACCGGTCAGGCAACCTGGCACGAAGCAGAAACCCACGCCAGCGAATACGTGGGGACCGGGACCGCTCATGTCTTGCTGATCGAGCTGAAGCCGTCAGCGGCCGGCAAGTAGCGCGCTGTGCACACGCTGAAGGTCATCGCCGGCGGACTCGTCCTGCTGGCGGTCTGCCTGTTGATCGGCCGGGCGATCGGGGCCCCGACGCCGGCACTGGGAGTCGCCACAGCCGCCAAACTGTTTCTTCCCGTCTGGTTGATCGCAGCGGCCATCGACCTCTGACGTTGTAGCGTACTTTACCGCGGAGCGGGCTTGCATGCGAACGCTGCACCCTGAGCTGCATCGCACGGAACGAATCGGTTGGCTGCGCGCCGCCGTGCTCGGGGCGAATGACGGCATCGTGTCCACCGCGAGCCTCGTGCTCGGTGTCGCCGCGGCCGAGGGCACCCGGTCGGCGGTGCTGGTGGCGGGTATCGCCGGCCTCGCCGCCGGCGCGATGTCGATGGCGGCCGGAGAATACGTCTCGGTGCACTCCCAGGCGGACACCGAGCGGGCGGACCTGGTTCGCGAGCGGGGTGAGCTGGCCGCCAGCCCTGCCGCGGAGCACGAGGAGCTCGCCGCAATCTACGTGCAACGCGGACTCTCACCCGAGTTTGCAGCCGTGGTGGCTACGCAATTGATGGCGCACGATGCGCTCGGAACCCACGCCCGCGACGAGCTGGGCATCTCGGCGGCGCTGCAGGCCCGGCCGGTGCAGGCGGCCTTGACCTCGGCGCTGACGTTCGCCGTGGGTGCGGCGGTGCCGGTGATCGTGGCCAGCCTCAGCCCGACCGGCTGGCTCGTGCCGATAGTCGCGAGCGCCTCGCTCGTCTGCCTTGGCGCCCTGGGCGGGCTGGCGGCCCGGACCGGTGGGGCACGGCCATGGGTGGGCGCCCTCCGTGTGGTGTTCTGGGGCGCGCTCGCCATGGGAGTCACCGCCGCCATCGGGGCACTCTTTGGAACAGTGGCCGCCTGACCCACTTCCCACCCGTCGTACATGTCCCCAGCTTTGGGAGGCATTTCTCCTCGGAGGTTCTCGTGCGCGGGCGCGAAGATGGCCGTCGTGAGCGGCGACCCCGGCAAGGCGGCCCCATTTACCGTCGAGCTCTCGATGCCGGACGGCTACAGGATCCCGCCCCACTTCCACCCCACTGACGAGACCGTCGAGGTCAAGAAGGGGACTTTCCTGGCGGGCATGGGGGACACCCTGGATCTGTCGAAGACCAAGATGATGAAGGCTGGCGCCAAGGGCGAGTTGCCGGCTTTGGCCCATCACTTTGCCGCCACGAAAGGGGCGACAGTGGTCTCGGTTTCGTCCATGGGCCCATTCGCGATGACCTACGTGAATCCGGCCGACGATGCGCAGGCCTCGACACATCCGTAGCGGTGTTGGCGCATGCCTGCCTACGTCGTGGTCCAGATCGCCATCGAAGACCCCGTCGCCTACGAGCGCTACAAGGTGCTGGCCCCTCCCTCGATCGAGGCGTACGGCGGCCGATATGTGGTCCGGGGCGGCCCCAGCGAGGTGCTGGAGGGCAGCTGGCAGCCCCCCCGTCTCGTCGTGCTGGAATTCCCCACTGCGGCGCAAGCGCGCCTCTGGTGGGCATCGCCGGAGTACGCGCCGGCGAAGGCGCTGCGCCGGGGGTGTGCTCAGACGGAGATGTTGCTGGTCGAAGGAAGCGAAGCGCCGAGTGAGGCCAAGGGGAGGTAGCAGGATATCGACCGAAAAGGAGTGTCGGTCAGTGATCGTCCGTTTGCTTCATCTCAATATCGGGCTCGCGGCGCTCGTTGTCGCGAGCCTGACCGGCGGCTGTGCCCACAACCCGCAGGCATCCCCGAGCGGCAGCGCAGCAGGCGGCAGGGTCCGCGCTGATTCGTCGGGCCGCGACGCGAAAGGGTTGCGGGGGACCTCATGGCGGCTCGAGGATCTCGGCGGGGCCGGTGTGCTCGATGACGCCGAGGCCACCCTGGAGTTCCCCGAAGCGGGAAAGGTCGCCGGGCGCGGCTCCTGCAATCGCTTTTTCGGGAAAGTGGAGACGGCCGGTGACTCGATCCGATTCGGCCCCATCGGCTCGACTCGCATGGCCTGCGCGGAGGCCGTTGGCATACAGGAAGGGAAATACCTCAAGGCGCTCGCGGGGGCCGAGCGATTCGCGGTCGATGGGGCCACTCTCCTGGTTTATTCCAGGGCTATGGACAAGCCCCTTCGCTTTACCCGCGCCGCGCCGTAGAGGACTCCCGCGCCGGTCCGGCGAGCGCCACCATCATGACGAGCAGCAGCAGCATCGTCCACGCGACGATGCTGTAGCCGGCCACGTCGCGGTAAACAGTATCCCCCGCCAAATCGCGGCCGCTGAGGCCGCTCGCGCCCATGCCCAGACAGATCACGACGGCCATCACCCGCCCCGGGGCTGAGAGTGTCGCCGGCCGGACGGAGAGCGCCGTGGTGAACACGAAGAGCAGCGGAACGAGGTGGGTGGTGAACGTGATCGGACTGAGGAGCAGGGCGGTGAGAAATGCCATCGCCAGCTCGAACGCCGATACCGGCGCTGCCCGGAGCCGGAGCAGCACCAGCCTGGCAAGGAATACGAGCAGCACAGTCACCCAGAGCACACCATAGGCGAGCTGCGCAGTGTGCTCGCCGGCCGGCAGGTATTGGAAGGACACCTGCTCGGCACCCTCGGCCGGGCGGGTCATCCGGCTCACCAGCGCAGCGATGTTCTGTCCGGCCGTGTACGAGCCCACCTCGCCGTGCTGATGGCCCTCCAGAAAGGTGTGGTAGTACTCGACCAGCTCCGCCGCGCCCCGCGATGGCCCGCGCAGGAGAAGCGGGACGAGCACGCACGCCAGCGCGAGGGGGAACACGGCGAGTGCCGCGCGGCGCCGCCCCCGGATCACCAGCCACGCCACGAAGAAGATCGGCGTGATCTTGAGCGCGGTGGCGGCGACGATGGATATCGCCGCCGGCAGGTGCTGGCCGCGCAGGTACCCGCGAATTCCCAGCAGCGTCAGGACGAAGGTGACCCCGTTCATCTGGACGTGGTGAAAGTTGTCGAGGAAGAACTGCGCCGTCAGCAGGATGGCCAGGATGAGCGGAAGACGGGAGCGGTTGCGATCGGGGAAAGTGCGCTCGACGATATCCCGCGTCAGGTAGACCGCCGCGGCCCAGAGCCCGAGATTGAGGAGAGAGAAGAGCACCGCGGCCACCGGCAGGGAGAACAGGGCCAGCGGCGTGAAGACGAGCGCGGCGAAGGGGGGGTACTTGAACTGTCTCGCGCCCGGCAGATAGCCGTGGTAGAGCGGCGCCCCGGTGGCGAAGTTCCTCCCCGCCTGCCAGAAGACGTGGAAATCCTGGCCTACGTGCTGGTGCAGTCCCTGCGGCACTGCCAGGGCGAGCCCGACGGCCAGCGCACCAAGCACGCCGAGTGCCTGCAGACCGCGCCGGATCTTATGGCCTCACCTGGTACGCCAGCTTCACGAAGAATCCGTCACTCTGCCGCCGAAGGCGCGACCAGTTGAACTCCCCGTCGGTCTCCAGCGAGCTGCCGTATCCCAGGAAGGCAACGGTGCCCGGTGTGGGCTCGAACGAAGCGAGAAGATCGAGCCTGAGGCCGTTGAAGGCGGTGGCCGGCTGAGATGCTCCGGCGACGAGCAGCGGGGCTCCGGTGGCCGGGTCGGCCAGTGCCGCCTGCCGCTCCGAACGATACTCGCCGATGACCCGGAAGAAGAGATCGCGGTTCGGCTGATACTCCACCTTGAGCCGCGGAATGGTGGAACGGGCGAATTCGCTGCCATCGAGCCGGTACAGGCGGAACACCGTGCCCGTCGCGGCGATCCGCACGGTCGAGGCGGGGCGCAGGTCCAGCTCGCCACTCAGCAACCAGGCTCTTCCCGTGATTCCCTCCTCGAAAATCGCGGCGCGTCCCCGGCGGTACGTCACGGTGCCGCCGAGCTGCTGCCATGTCGGCGTGGTCACTCCCGTTTGCCACACAAACCCGGAGAAGTCGGAGGCGGGACGGTAGGCCGGACCCGTGGCGGTGCCGACGGTATAGCTCGCGAAGGTGCTGTCCTGGAAATTCACGAAATCGCGCTCCACATGTCCGTTCAGTTGCCAACCCCCGCGAAGATGGAAGGTGGCATCCAGCTGCTCGTCCCCCTCGAGCCCCGGCTTGAATCCGAAATCGTCGTACGCCCAGATCCGTTCCGGACCGCCAAAAATGGTGAGGTTCTCGAGCAGCGCGCCGCGGGCACCGTAGATGGTAAAGCGATTGAAGGCGTGACCGTCCACCACGCCGCTCCGGAGCCGGTTGACGAATCCCGCCTGATCGTCGAAGCCGTTGCCCAGACCCTTCAGCAGATAGTTGAAGCCCCACGATCGACCGGTCCGGTCGTACTCCGCCTGCCAGATGGGAGCGGTGCGGCTCCCCGCTGCGTCGCTGGTGAACGAGGCGCCGTACTGGAACTGAGTGTAGTAGAGACTCCAGACGTAGCGGAAGTCGCCGGCGAGGACCCGGTTGTGCGCGCCGGTCTGGTCCCGGTTGGTGAAGGTGATCCCCGCGATGGAGTTCCGGCCGAAGTCGCGGCGGAGGCGGGTGATGTTGAACCAGGCGTCGCCGTCGCTGGTTTCGTCGACCGCCGTCAGATGCGCGACGCCGAGCTGCCCCAGCTTCCCGGTGAACTTGGCGCCGGCCTTCGGATTCACGATGCGGCGGGTGTACACCAGCGTCTGGGGAGATCCGAAGAGCTCGATTCCCTCCAGGAAGAATGGGCGCTTCTCGGGAAAGAAGAGGGCAAAGCGCTCGTTCACCGTTACCTGGCCCTCGTCGCTCTCCACCTGGCTGAAGTCGGGATTGAAGGTGGCGTCGAGGGCGTAGCTGGTGAAGCCGAGGCGCAGGTTCAGCCCCGCGTCGGGGTTAACGTCGTCACGGACGAAGTCGCCGGCCGGGCTTCGGTTGCCATCGGCGGTGGCCGTGATGAAAGGCTGCCCCTCGACGGTGACGCCGCGCTTGAGGTCGTGCAGCCCTCCGACCGCTCCTTCCTGGCCGAGAATGCTCGCGTTCGCCCGCCGGACATCGGTCCAGGTGTCGGTGTAGCCGGTGCGCTGAACGACCCGGGAGATGTTGACCCCCCACGTCTGGGGACCGCTTCCGGGATAGCGCAGACTCTTGAACGGTATCCGGATCTCGATCTCGTACCCCTCGTCGGTAATCCGTCCCTTGGATGCCCATGTGAAGTCGGGATTCTTGTCGGTGCCTCCGGGAATGAGGCTGCTCACCTGACCGGCGCCTTCGCTCCGCACGCCGTCGCTCTGCACGCCGAGCGGGTTTACCCCGAAGAAGAACGCGCGGCGGCGGTCATGGAAGGTGTCGAGGTCGATGACGACGTGATCGTCGTTGTCGATATTGTCGCGGTCGGCCACGGTCGCGCGGATGGACGCGGGATCGCGGTCGTGCGCGATGATGCCGAAGTAGATCGCCTCCGGCCCGTACCACACCAGCACCTCGGTCTGCTCTTCGGCGAGCCGGCCATCCACCGGCTGGTACTGCCAGAACCCGGTGAGCCGGGTGGCCTCCGACCAGGCCGGCTCATCGAGCCTGCCGTCGACTTCGATCGAGGCGTCCAGTCGCGGAATGTCCGCGGTTGGCGAGCCCTTCCCTTCGACGACTGCGCCCTGGAGGAGCAGCAGGAGCGTGAGCATGGGCGGATGGGTTGGAGTGAGACGTGTCGGGGAAGCCGGCCCCAGCAGAAAATAGCCGCTCCATGAGCTACGAACATGCGGGGAGAAGGGTTTCCCCTCCTCTGTGCACGGCTGGTAGAGGTGGCGGTCGCCGGGTAGATTCGCCTGGGTAGTGCCGTTCGGTCATCGAGGTCCCGCTCCTGGAGCAGCCCATCATGCGCCCGTCTCCTCTTCGTGTTCGCCGGTTGATTTCGGGTGCGTCGCTGGCCGGCGCACTTTTCCTTCTCGCCGGGTGTGCGTCGGTCACGCCGATCGGGGAGTTGCTGCAGAACTCGTCCCGCTATAATGGAAAGACCGTGAGCATCAGGGGTGAGGTGAAAGAGTCGGCGGGCATACTCGGACGTGGTGCCTACCAGGTGAAGGACGATACCGGCACGCTCACCGTCTTGAGCGAGACGGCCGCGCCCCCACCCACCGGCTCGAAGGTCGGGGTAAAGGGGGTCTTCCAGGCACTGCTCACGCTCGGATCGAAGAGCCTGGCGGTGCTGCAGGAACAGAGCCGCTCCACGCCGTGACAGCGCCTTCCGCTTCGGCCTGCGCACTCCCGCCGGACCCGTTCGTTATCTTGCGAGCATGACCCGCACGATCGACCGCAACCGGCTGTTCCGCGAGCTCCACCAGTCTGGTTGCTTTGTAATCCCCAACCCATGGGACCTCGGCAGCGCCCGTCTACTGGCGGGACTCGGTTTCAGGGCGCTCGCCACTACCAGCTCCGGCTTCGCCTGGTCGCTCGGCCGCCCCGACAACCACGTGTCGCTCGATGAGGCTCTGACTCACTTGCGGGCCATCGCCGGGGGCGTCGATGTTCCGGTCAACGCCGACTTCGAGGGCGGCTTCGCCGTCGAGCCCGAGGGTGTCGCCGAGAACGTCACCGCCGCGGCAGGCACGGGTGTCGCCGGACTCTCGATCGAAGACTCCACCGGCGATCCGTCGACACCCCTCTTCGAATTCGGTCTGTCGGTCGAAAGAATCCGTGCCGCCCGCCGGGCGATCGACGAAAGCGGCACGGGCGTGCTCCTCGTCGGCCGGTCGGAAGGGTTCATCGTGGGGCGGCCCAATATCAGCGAGACGATCCGCCGCCTCACCGCCTACGCCGAAGCGGGCGCCGAGTGCCTCTACGCGCCGGGGATACGCACGCGCGCCGACATTGTCGCGGTGGTCAATGCGGTGGCGCCACGCCCGGTGAACGTACTGATGGGCAGCGACTTCGCGACCGTATCCGAGCTGGCGAAGATGGGGGTCCGCCGCATCAGCGTCGGCGGCGCGCTTGCCCGCGCGGCATGGACCGGGTTCCTTGAGGCCGCAAAGGAGATCGCCGGGAAGGGGACGTTTACCCGCCTTGCCGCCTCGGTGCCGTTTGCGGACATGGACGGCTCATTCGGGTCGGTGCAGTCGTGACTCGCCGGTGCGCTGCCATCGCCCTTGCGGCGTTGACACTTCAGGGCTGCGGCTTCGTCCAGCGCTCGATAGCCGTCAACCTGCGCTACGCCGTCGATATCCCGCATCGCGACTGGCGAGTCCCATCTTCCCCTTTGCCTCCACTTCCCGAAGCGAAGACTCCGGCGTCGCTCCTCGACCAGGATGGAGACGGCCTGCCCGACAGTCGCGAGGACGCGCTCGCCCGCCGCTTCGCGCCCATCGTCTACCATGAACGCTCCGAGTTGCACAAGCCGACGAACGTCGATGCCTTCCTCCGGCGGGTGAAGCTTGCGTACTACGACGACGACTGCAAACCGGATCTCAAGCTGGAGCTGAGCGTCGTCACCCAGGAACAGCTCCTCACCCCCTGGCAGCTTCCCACCTGCGGCTCGTCCTACGTCGTTCGCGCCGATGGAACCCGCAGCCGGAGAAAGCAGCACACCTATTTCCTCGAGGACGTGGAGACGCCGGCCGACCGGGCAGGGTCGTCCGATCCCTCGGAATGGACCACCTATGTCCACGCATATCCGAACGATCAGGGCGGCGTCACGCTGCAGTATTGGCGGGTCTATGCGTACAACGGATTGTTCCCCGAGCACGGCGGAGATTGGGAGGGCATCCATGTCGTCCTGGACGGCCGGGATCGTCCTGTCCGCGTCCGGCTGCTCGGCCACCGTGACATCGAGGAGCTCCCTCCGGCGCTGATGGCCTGGGAGCGCCTCGACGCCGGCGATCATCCGGTCATTTTCGCCGACAGGGGGGGCCACACCAGCGACGCCGCCGGCGATTGGAAGGGTCAGCGGCAGGAGACCTGGCAAGTCGGAGGATTGGTGAACGTCGGTGAGAAGTCTCGCCCCCTCAACGGCCAGGAGTTCATCCGGTACTCCGGACTCTGGGGGACGCCAGGCACATTCTACGAGACTGGAGGCTATTGGGGCCCGGCCTACAACGAGACCGGCATGGATGAAGAGACCGGTTTCATCACCGCCTGGTGTGAGGGTATGCGTGACCCGGGGAAGGTGGTCGATGGAGTTCGAGAATGTTACCCCACTGCGCAGAGCCGGTAGGGAGCACCTCCCCCGCCGCAAATGACCGCCGTATATTCTGCTCCGACAATTACTTGACACAGTTGATCCCGAGGTCATGCGGGGGGGATCCCTCTGCCGCATCTTGGGTCCGTCCCGAAACCGGCTCCGGCCGGGCCCGCCACTGAGAATCGGGGGCCGCCCGGGGCGTCACACTCGCGAACCTCGAACCCTTCCTGGAGGAGTTGATGCGGTATCTGAATGGAAAGTCCGTCGCGACCCTCGTGGCGGTCATGGGTACTCTCGGTCTCACCACGCGGGCTGCGGGCAACACGGCGGGGATGATGGCGATCGCCGACACATTGCAGCGGCTGCGGATGGCCGGGGCGGTGGTGGTCGATGCGGTCGGCCGGGTCCGCGTGGTCTGGCCCGACAGCGTCGAGGCCGAGCGTGCCCGAGGGACCTCGAGCACCGCGACGGGCGGCTGGCCCTCGGGGAGACTCTCGGCCGGGTACCGTTCGGGTTCACCTCGCCAGAGATGGCGGCCGTGATGGGCGCGCTCGGCTGCCGCCAGGCGCTGCTGCTCGATGGCGGCATCTCGGGGCAATTGCTGGTGCGCGATGGGGAGGGAACGCCGCACGTGTGGGCCGGCACCCGGCAGGTACTGCTCGGATTGGTGGGAACGGTCGTACGCTAGCATGAGACAACTGCTCGCCACGTACGATTTCCCGCCCATCGGAGGTGGCATCGCACGGCTCACCGGCGAGCTGGCCAACCGCTTCGTTCCCGGAACCCTCCTCGTGTCCACCGGCCTCGTCCCCGGCAGTGAACAGGGGGACCCCGGCTTCCCCAATCGAATCGATCGGGTCGGAATCAGGAGCACCCGGCTTCGCACCGTCCAGGGTCTCCTGGTCTGGTCGTACCGGATGCAGCGGCTCGCCCGGTCGTTTGCGCCGGGCTTCGTCTGGTGCGGCAACCTCAAGCCGGCGGGATTTCCCGCGCTCTGGGTACGCCGGCGCGAGGGGATCCCCTACGGCATCATGCTCCACGGTTCCGAGCTTCTCTTGCTGCAGCACCGCATCCGGACCTCGCCACGAAAGCGGGTTGCGGCGAGAATGGCGCTCCGCCAGGCCAGCGTGCTGACGGCAGTGAGCGCGTGGACCCGCACCTTCTGTCTGGAGGTGCTGGCCGAGATGGGGCTTCGTCCCGACGCGATCGAAGTGCGCACGATTCCGCTGGGAACCGACCCACGGCAATTTCGTCCCAGGCTCAATACCGCGGCGGTCCGCGCGCGGTACGGCCTCGCGCCGGGGCGATGGCTCCTCACCGTGGCGCGGCTCGCCATTCACAAGGGGATCGACACCGCGCTCAGAGTGATGGCGGCGCTGCGGGAGGAACACCCCGATCTGCGCTACGCCATCGTCGGCTTCGGCGTAAAGCAACCGGAGCTGGAGGCGCTGGCCCGCGAGCTCGGCGTGACCGACCGGGTGCGCTTTCTCACCAGCGTCCCCGACGCCGACCTCCCGGCGCTCTACAATTGCGCCGAGATCTACCTCGGCCTCTCCCGGCCGGAAGAGCTGCTGATCGAGGGTTTCGGGATCGCGCTCACGGAGGCCTCCGCCTGCGGCATTCCCGTCATCGGCGGACTCGCAGGCGGGATTCCCGATGCCGTCCGTCACGGCGAGACCGGCCTCCTGGTCGACTCGACCGATCTCCCTACCGTAGTCGAGTCGGTGCGCGCGATTCTGGGCGACCGGGAGCTGGGTCTTCGGCTCGGGCACGCGGGGCGGCGGGCGGTGGAGAGCTACTTCAACTGGGACAGGGTAACTGACGACGTGCGGCGCACGGGGGTGGAGTTCGGTGTGCAGCAGGGCCGTTGATCGTCAGCGGCCGTTTTCGCCTCCCGGCGACATGACTCGCCCGGCTCCGCTGGCCACCGAGCGCGCGAACAGGCCGGCGATGTCCGGCTCGGCGGTCTCCCACTCGTCTCGGCGGCAGCTCACGATGCGGGTTTCGGCGTCGGTGACGAACTCGAGGGTAATGTGGCTTCCCACTTCGTCCTTGCGGACGTAGGCGCGCGGGCGCACGGTCCAGACCCGCCCGTTAGGGGCGGCGAACTTCCGTTCCATTGTGTGAATCTTCCAGGAGTGATGGTGTCCGAATGCAGAACCTCTTGTCGACACCTCACTATCGAACGGTAAGTGCTCCCGCACAACTCCCAAGAGTTAGACGCTGTCGCGGAGCGCGACAGCGATTTGACATTTCGCGGCTGGAGGTGCAGGAAGCGGCACGAAGGCAACCGAATGCGGGTGCGCCGTCTAGTCCCCCTTGAGCACTCCCGGCAACAATCCCTCGCGGCGGTCGGGGTCGAGGTAATGCTTCGGATCGGACTTCCGCTTCCACTCGAGCCAGGCCTTCCGTGAGTGCTCGGTGTTGAGATCGGGCTCGATGGTGAATCCGACGTCTCGAGCAAATCCCCTGCGCGCCCGCCCCGACCAGCAGGTGGTGGTCGGTCTGGTCCACGACGTCCGGGCCAGAAGCAGCTGCGGGGACCGGAAAAGGAGCAGGTATCAGCAAGTTCCCGGCCACTTTAGCCTCACGCGTATGCTGACATCCTCCCGTCATCCGCCCCTGGGATACTACGCCCCGCATCAACCAATAGCTCCGGTCTCGCACGGATCTCGCGTTGCCCTGGTCGCCGGCGGCCCGGGGTTGGCGTGTCCGCCGTCCTGTCCCGCTGGTGGAGGCCATCACACCCGGCGCTATGCTCTTCAATTCGTTCCCGTTCATCCTCGCATTCCTGCCCATCACGCTGGCAGTCTATTTCCTTGCCAGCATGGCCCGCGACAGGAGATGGGCGCTCGGCTGGCTGATCTTCGCCTCGCTCTTCTTC
>JBOHSC010000289.1:0-6258 GCA_050733115.1 Gemmatimonadales bacterium | reverse complement strand
GGCCGGGGCCCTGCCTGCGCCGGGCGCGCCGGGGCGGGCGCGGACGCCAGGCGGTGGGCGGGTGACCGGCTGGGCGGCGGCGAAGGCGAGGAGCGAATCCTCGAGAATGCGGTATCCATCCGGGGCTTCACCCCGGACGACGGCCAGATAGGGGCTGTCGCTGTATCGCTCGGCGAGCAGCATCTGCGCCGAGTCGGCCCAGGTGGAGTCGAGGCGTTCGCCGGCCAGCAGAGCCTTCGGCGCGTAGGGAGACTCGGGCCATTCGGTCACGATGCGGCGGAACAATTCGCCGGCCACCCGCGGCGCGGCAAGCGTGTCCCGCGCCGACTCGGCGGCGAGAAAGAGCCGCAGATCGCCCTCGGGAATGGCGGCGCCCCCGGAATCGGCGGCGAACTGCACCCGCCCGATAGTAGCCTCGAGCATCATCGCGTCGAGGTTGATCACGGTGGCGTTGCCGGCGAACACGCGGAGCGAGTCGGACAGCGACGCCAGCGCCGCGACCCCGTCCGCCCGAGAGACGTCGAGACGAAAGAGACGGAGCCTGGCCCGTTCGCCGCCTTCGGTGCCGGCTCCCATCTCGACCGCCTGCCGTAGCCGGGCCGCCGCCCGCGCGGTGTCCACCGCCCCGAGACGCACCCCTTCTTCGTACAGGCGCCGGGACGTCAGGAATGGAGCGCTACCCTCCTGCGCCGACAGCCGATCCAGCACAGCCTCCGCCGAGCCGGGCCGCTGGCGGCTCATCACGACCACGAGCGAATCCCACACGCGCGTGGAGTCGCCGCCGGCCAGCATGACTCCGGCGAGTGAGTCGGCCTCTTCATCTCTGCCCGCACCCGACAGGGCGAGGAGCAGCTCGTCGGCAACGCGAGGCTCCTTCGACTCCTGGAGAAGCGGGATGGCCTCGTCGTAGTGCCCGGTCATGCGTAGCGCGCGGCCATGCTGGAATCGGGCCTGGTACTTCACGAACTCGTCCTTGCTGTCCACCAGCCGGGTGAAGGCCAGGTCGGCGGAGGCAGGATCGCCGGTCTCGATCTGGCACTGGCCCAGCGCCAGCGTCGCCTCTTCGGCGAGATCGCCCGGGGGGAGCAGTTCTACCTGACCCAGCGGCACGATGGCTTGCGGGCACTGATTGAGGCGCGACATGGCCAGGCCGCGGAGGACCGTCGCCTGCGCGGCATACTTGCTGTGAGGATGGCGCACCGACACCGACTCCGCCCGCGTGATGACCTGCCCCCAGAGATTGGACGCCTCGAAGGGACGGTTCTCGCGCTCGGCCTTCTGCGCCGACCGCACCAGCCGATTGGTGTTGTACATCCCGTTGTAGTAGGCGCAGCCGGCGAGGAGAGCGGCGGTGAGAGCGAGCGCTGGAATCCGCCGGACCCGGGCGGCCGCACTCACCGTGCAGCTCCCGAGTCGCGGGCCGCGGTGGTCTTGCGCTCGTACTCGCTCAGGTAGGCCACGATCGCGTCGGCGAGCGCAGAGGCCATGGCACGCTGGCTGGGGCGAGTGGTAAGCAGGCGTCCGTCCTCCGGGTTGGTGCTGTAGCCCATCTCGACCAGGATGGCGGGCCGCCGCGCAGTGGTGAGGACCATGAAGCCGGCCTGCTTCACACCCCGGTTCTCGCCGGTGTGAATGACGCCGAGCTCCTTCTGGACCAGCTCCGCTACGCGGGCCGACTCACGAAGGTGCTCGTTCAACTGCAGGTCCTTGAGGATGAAGTCGAGTCCACCGATCGGGCCGGCCGCGTCGGGCGAAGTCTCGAATCGTACCGCGTCGTTTTCCATCTGCGCTACTCGCGCGGCATCTTCCGTCTTGGCCTCGGCCAGGAAGTAGGTCTCGTAGCCGCGGACGTCGGTGTAGCCGGGCCGGCGCTTGAGGGAGTTCACGTGGAGGCTGACGAAGAGATCGCATCCCTCCGTACAGTACCCACCGCGATCGCCGAGCGCGATCAGGGTATCGGTGGTGCGGGTCATCCGCACCCCCACCCCCCGCCGCTTCAACTCCTCGCGGAGGAGAAGGCCGACCTGGAGGGTGACGTCTTTCTCCCGGGTCCCGCGCGGGAAGAAGGTGCCGGGATTCCCCGGGTCCACGCCGCCGTGCCCGGGATCGATGGCCACGATGTGTCCCGGCCTCAGCCCGTTCGGCAGACGGCCGACGTCGGAAGCCGGGACGGTGGCGGCGAGGCGGGCCGATACCTGCGCCGGCACTTCGTCGAGCCGCCCGGCGCGGTCGTCGTAGCGGTAACGGTCGCTCAGGTAGTAGGGGAGGATCTCCGCCACGAACTGGAAGGGGAGGAAGAGGGTGTCCTTTGCCATCGACGCCTGGGCGGCGAGCGGCAGGAGCCGTGCGCTGAAGACGCAGAGCGGTGCCCCCAGGAGGAAGCGGAACGGCTGCCGGGCGACGGTCACCTCCGCCCACGCACCGTCGATCCTCATGGTGCCGCGCAGGGCCAGGAGGAGCGCCGAAGCAGGCACCACGGCGGCGCCGGCGGCATCCACCCGCACGGGCACTGCCGCGCCCGCCACGATCACCTCGGCCGGGAGCCGGGCCGGCGGCCCGACCAACGCCGCGGCGAGAACGAGCGCACCGATCATCGGCGCCCCTTCACCGAAACGGCCCGAGCCGCCTCACGCTCCGCTACCCGCCGCTTCAAGGCCTGCCGCTTGTCATGCTGCTTCTTTCCGCGGCCGAGGGCGATGGCCACCTTGGCCCGCCCATTCTTGAAGTAGAGCTCCAGCGGGATCAGGGTGAGGCCCTGCTGCTCCACGGCGCCGATGAGCTTCTCGATCTCCTTGCGATGGAGGAGGAGCTTCCTGGTGCGGACCGGGTCGTGGTTGTAGCGATTGCCTTGCTCGTACGGCGTGATGTTCATCCCTTCCAGAAAGAGCTCCCCGTTCCGGACCCGCGCGTAGGCTTCCTTGATCGAGGCCTTCCCGTCACGGAGCGACTTGACCTCCGTTCCGGTCAGCACGATGCCCGACTCCCACGTGTCGAGAATGTGGTAATCGTGCGTCGCCTTGGGGTTGCGGGCGACGGATTGTTTCCGGTCTGCGGGCGGGGAAGAATCGGGAATCACGGCACCTTTCCTAAGCAAAGGATAGGCCAGCACTTCCGGTGGGTCAACGGGGCGGGTTGACCGGCTTCGCCCGGAGCACTAGCTTGCCCGGTTCGCCGAAGTGGTGGAACTGGTAGACGCGCTGCGTTCAGGGCGCAGTGGGCGCAAGCCCGTGCGGGTTCGAGTCCCGCCTTCGGCACTTGAGGTCGAAAGTCGAAGGTCTCAATGAATGACCCTCCCCGCAATGGTGCGAGGAGGGTCACTTCGCAGGCCTATCGACCGTCGACGTCAACCTTCGTCCTAATACCTCGCCATCCCTGGCTCCACCCGCTCCGCCCAGGCATCGATGCCGCCGGCCAGGTTGCGCACCTTGCCGAACCCCGCGCCGCGCAGGATCTCGAGCGCCTTCATCGACCGGCCCCCCTTGTGGCACTGGGTAATGATTTCCGCATGCCCATCGAGCTCGCCGAGCCGGTCGGGGAGCTGACTGAGCGGGATGAGGCGGGCGCCCTCGATGTGCGCGATCTCCCATTCATGCGGCTCGCGCACATCGATCAGCACCAGGTCACTTCCCTTGGCGTCGCGCTCCTTCTTGAATTCCTCGACCGAGATCTCGACGCCGCTATAGTCGGGCTCCGCACCGATACCGCAAAACGCCTCGTAGTCGATCAGCTCCTGAATCGTCGGGTTCGTGCCGCAGATCGGGCAATCCGGATCCTTCCGGAGCTTGAGCTCCCGGAATTTGAGCCTGAGCGCATCGAACAGCACAAGCCGCCCGATCAACGAGTCCCCTGCCCCGATGATCCACTTGATCGTTTCCAGCGCCTGAATGCTCCCGATGATCCCCGGGAGGACGCCGAGCACGCCTCCTTCGGCGCAGCTCGGCACGAGTCCCGGAGGCGGCGGCTCGGAGTACAGGCAGCGGTAGCAGGGCCCTTCCCTCGCGTAGAAGAGCGAGGCCTGGCCCTCGAAGCGGAAGATGCTTCCATAGACGTTCGGCTTGCCGAGCAGCACGCAGGCGTCGTTGACGAGATATCGGGTCGGGAAGTTGTCGGTCCCGTCTACCACGATGTCGTACTCGCGGACGATCTCGAGGGCGTTCTCGGCGGTGAGTCTCGTCTCGTGGGTCTCGACGCTGACGTTGGGATTGAGATCGAGGAGTCGCGCCTTTGCCGACTCGAGCTTCGATGTTCCGAGGGTCGACGTGCCGTGGACGATCTGCCGCTGGAGATTGGTGAGATCGACCACGTCGAAGTCCACGATGCCGATGGTTCCCACGCCCGCGGCTGCGAGGTAGAGCGAGAGCGGCGATCCGAGCCCTCCGGCGCCGATGGTGAGCACGCGCGCCGCCTTGAGCTTCCGTTGGCCCTCGAGGCCCACCTCGGGAAGCAGGAGATGCCGCGAGTACCGCAGCACTTCGGTGTGGGCGAGCTTGGGCAGCGCTGTCTCCACCGCCGGGCTTCCACCCGCGATGCTCGGTACGATGGTGAGGACGTCGCCTTCGCTCACCGGGGTCGAGGTGGACTCGAGCTGCCGGATGTCGGTGTCGTTGAGATAGAGGTTGACGAAATTTCTCAGGCGGCCATCGTCCTGCACCAGGTGGCGCTTGAGGCCGGCGTGGGCGGTCAGGAGACCGTCGAGCACCTCGCCGACGGTTTGACCCGCCAACTCTACCGCGTCGTGCCCGCCGGTGAAGCCACGGAGCGGTGTGGGTATGGAAACGGTCACGGGCATATTCAAACCTCGCTCAACACGTCGAGTGACTCCGGGTGCATGCGCGGCAGCTCGTCGTCCAGCACCCAGCTGGCCAGATCGGCGCCACGTCCGCGATCGATCCGGACGATGAGATAACTGTACCAGGGCCAGGCATGATCGGCGTCGAATGCCGAAGGCGCCGGGGGATGGTCGGGGTGAGAGTGGTAGTACCCGACGACATCCAGCCCTTCCGATTTGAGCACGCTCTCGAGCCGCCGCAGATCGTCGGGCGCGATCAGGTAGCGGTGCGGATCATCCGTCCGGCGGTTGACCGCCGGCGCCAGGCGCACGACTTCCTTTGCGCCATCCGCTCCCACCCTTCCCGCCAGGACCCCGCAACACTCCGCCGGATAGGCGTCTTCTCCGTGGCGGCGGATTTCCTCGGCAAGCGACTCGGCCAGCCGCACCGTCATGGGCCCTCCCAGCGGTGCGGCTCGCTGAGGTAGCGTGCGCCGGTATCGCAGCCGACGACGACGACGAACCCATCGGGCTCTCGGGCAAGTATGTCGAGTCCCGCGGCCACCGCGGCGCCGGCCGACCAGCCGACCAGATAACCCTGCCGGGCCAGCCGCCGCGCGGTGAGGTCGGCGGTCTCGGTGGCCACCTCGGCCACTACGTCGGGCACCGTGGGATCGTAGATGGCCGGTGGATTGTCCCCACCCCGCAGGTACTTGAGACCCTCGAGGCCGTGAAGGGGACCATCGGGCTGCACGCCCACCAACGTCACGTCCGGGTTCTTCTCCTTCAAGTACCCACCGGTGCCCATCATGGTTCCCGTCGTCCCCATTGCCGCGACGAAGTGGGTGATCCGTCCGCCGGTTTGCGCCCAGATCTCTGGCCCCGTCGTTTCCCGATGCGCCTGGGGATTGGCGGGATTCCCGTACTGGTCGGCGTAGAAGTACCGCCCGGGCTCCGCCGCCGCCAGCTCACGGGCCTTCCGGGCGGCGCCGTCGGTCCCCTCGAGGCGGTCGGTCACGATGACCTCGGCGCCATACACCTCGAGTAGCGCCCGCCGCTCCGGGCTGGCGTTGCCGGGGAGGCAGATCGTCACCTCCACGCCGGCCGCGGCGCCGAGCATCGCGTAGGCGATCCCGGTGTTCCCGCTCGACGAGTCGAGCAGCCGGCGGCCGGGGAGCGCACCCCGGCGCAAGGCATCGCGGAGGATGGCCCGGGCAGTCCGGTCCTTCACGCTCCCCCCGGGGTTGAGCCACTCCGCCTTGAGCCAGAGCCGGTCCACTCCGATCTCGGGAAACGTCACCGGCAGGAGAGGGGTGTTCCCCACCTCCTGCCAGAGGCTCGGCTCTCCCGCGATCACCACGTTCGTCACTGCCGTCATTCCGATTCTCCCCAAAAAAAGACCCGGCCATACCGGCCGGGTCGAAGGCGGAGGCAAGGGATGCCTAGATCGCCGAGGAGATCCCGACCAGTTCCTGTACCTGGAGCTCCTG
>JBOHSC010000288.1:0-2231 GCA_050733115.1 Gemmatimonadales bacterium | reverse complement strand
GTCTCGAGCGAGGGCGTGGCGCTGCCGAGCACGCAGCGTGCGCCCTCGATGCGGGCGCGCACCTCCGCCACGTCGCGCGCGTGGTAGCGGGGGGTCTCGCCGTTCTTGTAAGTGGCCTCGTGCTCCTCGTCGAGCACGATGAGCCCCAGGTCGGCCACAGGTGCGAACACCGCCGATCGCGCGCCGACTGCCACGCGCCGCTCCCCACGGCGGAGGCGGCGCCAGGCGTCGGCGCGCTCGCCCTCGGAGAGACCGCTGTGAAGCACCGCGACCTGGTCGCCGAACGCTCCGCGGAGACGGCCGACCGTCTGCGGCGTGAGGGCGATCTCGGGAACGAGCACGATCGCGCCCCGTCCCTCCGCGAGTGCGCGGCGCACCGCCTCGAGATACACCAGCGTCTTCCCGCTGCCGGTGACGCCGAACAGCACCGCCCCCGAGCCGGGCGTCAGCACCTCGATCGAGCCGAGCGCCGCCTGTTGCGCCGGCGTCAGCGACTCCGGAGGCGGGCAGGCCGCGAAGCCCGCGAAGGGATCGCGCAGGCGCTCGGCCAGATCGATCCGCACCAGCCCCCGCTTCACCAGCGAACGCAACACCGCCGCGTTGAAGCCAAGCTGGCCCGTGAGGTGGACCACCTGGGCCTCGCCGCCGAGACGCTCGATGGCCTCGTAGAGGAGCCGCTGGGCGGGGCTCCGGCGGAAGAGCGGGTCCCGCTCCAGCAGGGTCGGCGGATCGGTCGCGAGCGTGGCCACCCGCTGGGTAGCCGCCCCGGCGTCGGTCTCCGGCGGCTCGACTCGCAGCGTCACCGCTCCGACCCGCGCGAGACGGCCGAGTACTTCCCAGAGCGGCCGCTTGAGTGCGCGGGATGCGGTGCTGACCGCCACGTCCTCGCCACGGCGCTCGAGCCACTCGAGCACCTCACCCGCCAGCCCGCCGGTCGAATGTCCCGACCCCGCGAGAGACACGATCACTCGCGACGCCCCCCACATTCCGCCCGGCAGCGCACACTTGAGCGCCAGGCCGAGCGGCGCGCCGTAGTAGCCCGCCATCCACTCGACAGCCGACAGGAGACCGGACGGCACCGCCGGCTCGTCGTCGGGGGCGGCGAGAATGTCGCGCGCAGCGGCCTGGGGCTGGGGTGTGTCGATGGCCACGGCAATGCCGACCATCTCGCGCTGCCGTACCGGAATCACTACCCGGGCGCCGGGGAGCACCCGGTCGCCCAGCGTCTCTGGAATGCGGTAGGTGTACGAGGAGGCGAGAGGGAGTGGAAGAGAAACCTGGGCGAACCGCTCCGTCATCTCTTCCTGACGCCCAGGCCCGGACCGTCGGGGAGGGTCACCTGCCCGCCGCTGATGCCGGCGCCGACAAAGGGATCGTTGGTCAGGAGTGCGGCGCCATCGAGATCGACGATGTCGACCAGCGGTGTGAAGTGCGCCGCGGCGGTGATGGCGAGCGAGCTTTCAATCATGCAGCCGACCATGACGACCATTCCGTGGGTCCGCGCCACCGCAATCATCCGGAGCGCCTCCCGGAGGCCGCCGCACTTGGCCAGCTTGATGTTGATGCCGTCCACCTTGCCGACCAGCCGAGGTATGTCGGCAGCGGTCTGGCAGCTCTCGTCGGCGATGATGGGAATCGAGGCGCGGCGGCTGATCTCGCCCAGTCCGTCGACCTGATCCGGGGGCAGCGGCTGCTCCAGCACCGTGACGCCGAACTCATGGAGCACAGGGAGCATCGAGATGGCGTGCTTCACCGTCCAGCCGCAGTTCGCGTCCACCCTGATCTCACGGTCGGTGGTCTCACGAATGGCGCGGAGAATCTCGACGTCGTTCAGGCCGCCAAGCTTGACCTTGAGAATCGGATACTCCGCGGCCTCCACGACCTTCGCGCGCACTCGCTCCGGCGTGTCGAGCCCGATGGTGAACGTGGACCGTGGGGCCTTTGACGGGTCCAGCCCCCACAGGCGATAGAGTGGGATGCCCAGGCGCTTGGCAGCCAGATCGTGCAACGCGGCCGAGAGTGCGGAGCGCGCGGCGGCGTTGTAGCGCAAGACCCCCGCCCAGCGACGCTCGCTCTCCTCGAGGTCGAACGGGTCGGCCGGCAGCTCGGCGGCAAGATAGGGAAGGGCCGCCATTACCGTTTCGGCGGTTTCCCCATAGAACCTGCTCGGCGCGGCCTCGCCCCAACCCTCGTGGCCCTCACCGTCACGAAGTCGCACCCACACCGTGCGG
>JBOHSC010000287.1:0-1666 GCA_050733115.1 Gemmatimonadales bacterium | reverse complement strand
CCTTCCGATCGGCCGCGGCGCCGCGGCGGGATTGCCGGACGGCGAATGCTGGGTCTATCGATTGCGGGCCGATCGATACTTCATCGAAACCGCACCGGCCGCGGAGGGTGCGCTCTGCCGGCGCCTGGAAGAGCAGGCCGTCCGGTCGCATCGCTTCGTCACTCCCACGGACGTGACCCACGGCTGGGCAGAGATTTGCGTCGTCGGCCAGAAGAGCAGGGAGCTGTTGAGCAAGCTGTGCGGTCTGAACCTGGAGGCGGCGGCAGACTATCCCGACGGAACGGCGGTCGAGACGAGCGTCGCCAAGATTTACCAACTGGTGATTCGAAGAGATCTCGGGCCCGTACCGGCGTACTTCCTCGTCGGCGCCCGGTCCCTGGGCGCCTACCTCTGGGACGCCCTCATGCAGGCAGGCCGTGAATGGAGCATCGGGACGGTGGGGCTCTCATCGGTCGGCTGGTGGCGGCCGCCCTGACCGCGTCGCCGCCGGAGAAGAGAGGCGGGGATCAGTCCTCTTCCCAGGGGAAGCTGTCCAATCGCTCGGCCCCGTTGGGCCCGATCAGCACCTGCGTCTCGAGCTTGACGCACTCCGTGCCGCCCGCCTCGCCGATCAGGCTCTCCACGCACACCGTCATGTTCTCCTCGAATTGCCCCTTGTACGCCCGCGCGAAGTCGGGATGGAGGGGAACACTGGGGTATTCGTCGGCCAGGCCGACGCCGTGCAGGGCGACCGGATAGCGGCAGGGCAGGTACTTCTCCGGAATCCGCCACGATTTCTCGTTGAACTCGGCGAAGCTGATGCCGGCGCGCAGGATCGAGACGTTGTGATTGATCTGATCGAGCGCCACCGAGTACAGCTCCCGCTGCCCCCGGGACATCTTCTGGTGGCCGCAGGTCCACGAACGCGACAGGTCGGCGCAATAGCCGTAGGGCCCGATCATGTCGGTGTCGACCGCGATGAGGTCCCCTTCCTCGACGACCCGGTCGGAGCATTCCTGGAACCACGGGTTGGTGCGCGGGCCGGACGCGAGCAGCCGCGTCTCGATCCACTCCCCGCCGCAGCGGATGTTCTCGTGGTGCAGCTCCGCCCAGATCTCGTTCTCCGTCTTGCCAGGAACGGAGCTGTGGTAGAGCCGCGCCAGGCCGGCTTCGCAGACGCGGATCGTCCATCTCACGAGCGTCAGCTCCTCGGGGCTCTTGATGCAGCGGGCCAGCTCGGTCACCTCCTGGCCATCGGTGATAACGATTCCGCGGCTGCGCAGCGCGTCCACGCCCATCGGCTCGACCTTGTCGACAGCGAGCCGCATGTTGCCACCTCCCCGCTCCCTCAGCAAGGCGGCGATCTCGTCGGCCCAGACGTCCACCCGCTCGGCCAGGCGACCGCCCGCGACGAAGTAGTACCAGGTCCTGGCCGGACGGACCTCATCGATCGTCTCGATCGCCCTCGCGAGGTGCTCCGAGCCCCGATACTCGAAGTCGACGGCGTACCCATCGGCGAAGATCAGCGCGTAGTGGCAGGCGTTGTGGGTCATCCACAACTGCATGTTGCTGACGTCCAGGGCGTATCGGATGTTGACCGGGTCGTAGAGCAGGATGGCGGCACAGTCCCTCGCCTGGAGCTGGGTCACCACGCGGTTCTTCCGGTAGGCGCGGGCCTTCCGGAGGG
>JBOHSC010000286.1:0-10531 GCA_050733115.1 Gemmatimonadales bacterium | reverse complement strand
ATTTTCACGCTGGCGCTCGGCATCGGCGCCACCACGGCGATCTGGTCCGCGGTCAACCCGATCCTCTTCGAGCCGCTGCCGTATCCGGACGCCGGCCGGATCACGGCCATTCTGGAAGTCGGGCGCGGCGGGGGGCACAACAGCGGAACCTTCGCCATGTATCGCACGTTCGCCGAACGCGCTCGCTCGTTCGGCCCGATTGCCGTGCTCAAGCCATGGCAACCGACGATGACCGGAGGGGACCTGCCGGAACGATTCGAGGGGCAACGCGTCAGCGCGAGATACTTCCAGGTACTCGGCGTTGTACCGATCGCGGGAAGGGACTTCGACCCGTCCGACGACAGGCTTCGCGGCCACAACGTCGTGATCCTCAGCGATCCCCTGTGGCGGCGACGCTTCGCCGGCGATCGCACGATCCTGGGGCGCCAGATCACACTCGACGACGACCTCTATACCGTCATCGGTGTGATGCCGAGCGGTTTCGAAAACGTCCTGGCTCCCGCGGCGACGCTGTGGGCTCCCCTGCAGTACGACCCGTCACTCCCCGCGCAGGGAAGGGAGTGGGGTCATCACCTGCGCACGGTCGGGCGGCTCCGGCCGGGAGTCGGCGTAGAGCAAGCGACACGGGAGATCAATACGCTGGGGCGCGCCGTGCTCGAGACCACGCATCCGGAGACGTATGACCCCGAGACCCAATTCGCCGTCGCTTCGCTGCACGACGAGCTCACACGCGGTGTCAAGCCGGTGCTCCTCGCCATCCTCGGCGCCGTGATGCTGGTGCTGGTGATCGCATGCGTGAACGTTACGAACTTGCTCGTCGCCCGCGGGGTACGCCGGCGCGGCGAGTTCGCGCTGCGCGCGGCGCTCGGCGCCGGGCACACTCGGCTGATCCGGCAGTTGTTGACCGAGAGCCTGCTCCTCGCGGGGCTGGGCGGCGTGGTGGGCGTGGCGGTGGCGATGTTCGGCGTACGCGCGCTCACCGCCCTCAGCCCGCCGGGCCTGCCGCGGCTCGGCGCGATTACGGTCAATGCCGCCATGCTCGTCTTCGCGCTGGGCATCACCACGCTGATTGGGCTGGCCTTCGGCTTGGTCCCGGCGATGCAGGCGTCACCCAACGATCACCGCCAGAATCTCCAGCAGGGCACCCGGAGCACCGGCGGCGGACACCGACGCACTCGCGGCGCGCTCGTCGTCGCCGAAGTCGCGCTGGCGCTCGTGCTGCTCGTGAGCTCGGGATTGCTGTTGCGGAGCTTCGAGCGTCTGTTCGCGGTTCCCCCTGGCTTCGATTCACCTCGGCTGCTCACCATGCAGCTGCAGACCGTCGGTCACCGATTCGACCAGGATTCCGCTGCGTTTCGGTTCTTCGAGGAGGCACTCGAGGCGGCGCGGCACGTGCCCGGCGTCACGGCTGCCGCCCTCACGAGTCAGTTGCCGCTGAGCGGCGATCGCGACGAGTACGGCGCGGCGTTCGAGGCGACCCCGACTCAGGCCGCTGAGACGTACGGCGTGTTTCGTTATGCCGTGAGCGCGGGCTATATCGAGACATTGCACATCCAGCTCCGGCGCGGCCGCCCGCTCGAGGAGCACGATCAGGCCGGCGCCCCGCTGGTCGCCCTGATCAGCGAGTCGCTGGCAAACAGCAGGTTCGGCGGGGCCGACCCAGTTGGCCAGCGCCTGCGCATCGGTCCGGCCGGACCGTACACCATCGTCGGCGTCGTCGGCGACGTGAAACAGATGTCGCTGGCACTGAACGAATCGGACGCGGTCTACATCCCGGCGACCCAGTGGGTCTTCGCGGACAATGCGATGTCGCTGGTCGTGCGCGCGCGGGGCGACGCGGCGACACTCGCGGCCGCCGTTCGGCAGGCGGTCTGGTCGGTGGACAAGGACCAGCCGATCGTGCGGGTCGCGACGATGGACGACCTGGTCAGCGCCTCGGCGGCGGAACGACGCTTTGCGCTGATCGTGTTCGAGGCGTTCGCGCTCGCGGCGCTGGCGCTCGCGGCGGCGGGAATCTACGGTGTGCTCGCGGGCAGCGTCGAGGAGCGCACCCGGGAGATCGGCGTACGGTCGGCGCTGGGGGCGTCGCGCGCCCAGATCGTCGCGCTGGTGGTCGGCCAGGGGATGACGCTCACCGGAATCGGCGTCGCGATCGGTCTGGCCGGGGCGGCGGCGGCGAGTCAGGCGCTCGTCGCGATGCTCTTCGGCGTCTCGCGGCTCGATCCGGTCACGTATCTCGGCGTGATCGCGTTGCTGGGCGGAGTGGCGGCACTCGCGTGCACCGTACCGGCATGGCGGGCGGCGCGGATCGATCCCGCGGGCGCGCTGCGGGCCGAATAGGAGGACCGCGGGTATACTTTCCCGCCATGAGCTCCCGGTCGTTCGGGCATGGCTCCTTCAGTATTTGGCCGGGTCTTCAGATCATCCCTGCCTCTGAGTAGTGTACGACCAGCCCCCGAACCGGACCACCCCATGCCCCGCATCGAACCCACCGGCGGCCGCCGCTGACGGTGACCGACCCTGCGCTCCGCGTTACCTATCTCGTCCGTGCGTCCGCGGAGGAGATCGAGGCGCGCGCCGAGTCGCTGATGCTGGAGCAGACGGTGGAGCTGCCGCGCGCGGCGGTCCGGGACCAACTGGTGGTTGATCGAGTCGTTGGCTCGGTGGAAGCGATCGAGCCCGACCGCGGCGAAGGCTTCAGGGTGACGATCGCGCAACCCATCGCCACCGCAGCCGCCGACCCGGCTCAGCTCCTCAACGTGCTCTTCGGCAACAGCTCCCTCCAGTCCGACGTCGTGCTCGAGGACGTCGATCTCCCGGGCGAGGCCTTCGACTGGCTCCCCGGACCCCGAGCCGGCATTGCCGGCCTCCGCGCGCTCACCGGTGTGCCCAGCCGCCCCCTTCTGGCCACGGCGCTCAAGCCGATGGGGTTCGGCATCGACCGGCTTGCAACGCTCTGTCTCGGCTTTGCGCGAGCCGGGGTCGACATCGTGAAGGACGATCACGGGCTGGCGAACCATCCCTTCGCTCCCTTCGAGGCCAGGGTCGAGGCGTGCCTGCGCGCCGTGGCGATAGCGGCGCGCGATACCGGGCGCCAGGCGCTCTACGTCCCCAATCTCATCGGTACGCCCGACCGGATTGCCGCGCAGCTCGCCTTTGCCCGCGAGGCAGGTGCCCGAGCCGTCATGCTCTCGCCGATGCTCGTCGGGCTGCCGCTCCTGCACCAGCTCGCGTCGGCGGCCGATGGTCTTCCGATCTTCGCCCATCCTTCGCTCGGCGGCGTGTTGCGGGCGAGAGAGGCGGCGCTGTTCGGCAAGCTCTTCCGCTGGTACGGCGCCGACGCCGTCATCTTTCCTCACTCAGGGGGCCGATTCGGCTACGGCACGGACGTCTGTCGCGACCTGGCCGCGGCACTCCGGGCTGAGCACCCGAGAGCGCGGCCGGCGTTTCCGGTGCCGGCGGGCGGAATCAAGGTGGAGGGGGTGACCGACCTGCTATCGTTCTACGGGCATGACTGTATCCTGCTCATAGGCGGCAGTCTCTACGAGGCGGGCGATTCGCTCTTCGAGCGGACCCGCGGGTTGGTGGACCAGGTGGCCCGCACGTTCGAGGAACCGGCCGTATGAGCACTCACGTTCGACAGACCGATCCCTTCCGCTGGGAGGGGGTTAGGATCTCGCCCTACAAGGCCGGCGGCAGTCACTTCACCGGGATCACCCGCCAGCTCCTCTTTGACGGCGGCGACGGCCTCGGCTGCCAGCTCCGGTATTTCGAGATCGAGCCCGGAGGCTATTCGTCGCTCGAGCGGCATCACCACGCGCACGCCATCATGGTCATCCGCGGTTCCGGGGGCGCCTTCGTCGGCGACACGGTGATGGATCTGGGCGTAAACGACCTCGTGCGGGTTCCGCCGCTCACCTGGCACCAGTTCCGCGCCGGCGATATGCCATTCGGCTTTCTCTGCATGGTGGACTGTGCGCGAGACGTTCCGGAACGTCCCGATGGAGCGGCCCTGGATGCGCTCAAGTCCGATCCCGCCATCGCGGAATTCATTCGTATCTGACCACGACCTACAGTGAGCGTCATATGGACCTGACGGGCATACACCACCTGACAGCGGTCTCCGCCGACATCCGGGGGAACTACCGCTTCTACACCCGGACGATGGGCATGCGTCTCGTGAAGCGCAGCGTCAACCAGGACGACGTGAGCGCGTACCACCTCTTCTACGCCGATGCGGTCGGCACTCCCGGCACCGACCTCACCTTCTTCGACTGGAAAATGCCGCGCGAGCGGCGGGGCACTCACAGCCTCTCGCGCACGCATCTGCGGGTCAACGGCCGCAAGACGCTGGAATGGTGGGAGAAGAGGCTGGAGGCGTCTCAGGTCGAACATCGCGAGGTTCAGGAGCGCGATGGCAGGCAGGTGCTCGACTTCGAGGACCCCGAGGGTCAGCGCCTCTCGCTCATCGACGACGGCGGCAAGGGCGACCCGCCGCGAGCGTGGGACAGGAGTCCGGTGCCCGTCGAGTATCAGGTGCGCGGGCTCGGACCGATCGAGTTGAGCGTCCCCTCGCTGGCCCCGACCGATGCGGTGCTGACCCGGGTGATGAACCTGCGCCCCGTGCGGCAGTACCCGAGGTCCGGAAACCCTGCCAAAAGCGTGCACGTCTACGAGATGGGTGCGGGAGGGCCGCACGCGGAATTGCACGTGGCAGTCGAGCCGGATCTTCCGCAGTCGCGCCTCGGTGCGGGCGGTGTGCACCACGTCGCCTTCCGGACCCCCACCGAGACCGAATACCACGCCTGGGCCGACCGGCTGAACACTCTGGGCATCCCGAACAGCGGGGAGGTGGACCGGTACTACTTCCGGAGCCTCTACTTCCGCGAGCCCAACGGCGTGCTGTTCGAGATCGCCACCGACGGTCCCGGCTTCGCGGTCGACGAGGATCCGGCGACGCTCGGAGATCACGTCGCGCTGCCGCCGTTCCTGGAGCCGCGACGAGCCGCGATCGTGTCGGGACTCGAGCCTATCGAGTGAAGGCAACCTTTTCCGCCCCGCGAGGTGTCTAAGCGGGGTCAGCGCCACAGAGCGGCTTCCCCACACCGAGACACCCATGGATACCCTGCTCCAGGACGTCCGATACAGCATCCGGCGTCTCGGAAAGAGCCCCGTCTTCGCCCTCATCGTGGTGCTGACGCTCTCGCTCGGCATCGGCGCCAACACCGCCATCTTCAGCGCAGTCAACGCGATCCTCCTCCGGCCGCTGCCGTATCTCAATCCCGGCGAGCTGGTGACGATCAACCACTTCTATCCCACGCTCAACAACCTGAAGGCCCCCGTATCCGCTCCGGGGTTCCGCGACTACCAGGAGCGGACCCGGTCGTTCTCGTCCGTCGCCGTGGAAACGGGCTGGAACGCCAACCTTACCGGCGTCGGCGATCCGGTGCGACTGCAGGGGCAGAAGGTTACCGGCCGGTATTTCTACACCATGGGGGTTCCCGCTGTGGCCGGGCGCACCGTCCAGCCGGGTGAGGACAGCATCGGGCGCGATCACGTGGTGGTGTTGAGCCATGGGTTGTGGCAGCGGATGTTCGGCGGGGAAAGGAGCGTGGTGGGAAAGAGGCTCTCCCTCAACGGCGAGAGCTACGAAGTGGTGGGGGTGATGCCGGCTGCCTTTCGCGACTTCTTCAACCGGAACGCGGAGATCTGGGCGCCGCTCAGCTTCACCCCACAGCAGCTCGCCGGCGGCAGGACCAACGAGTATCTCAACATGACCGCCCGGCTCAGGCCCGGCGTGCCCCTGGAACAGGCCTCTGCCGAGCTGCACGCGCTGGGGGAGCGGCTCAAGCAGGAGTACCCGGGAGACTACGGCCCAACGTGGACCCTCACCGCCGACCCGCTGAGCCGGCTGGCCACCGGGGACATCCGCCCCGCGCTTCTCGTGCTGCTCGGTGCCGTCGGGTTCGTGCTGCTCATCGCCTGCGCCAACGTGGCCAATCTCCTTCTCGCCCGGGCGGCGGGGCGCGCGAGGGAGATCGCCGTGCGCACGGCGCTGGGCGCAACCCGGGAGCGGCTGGTCCGCCAGCTCCTCACCGAGAGCATCATCCTCTCACTGGCCGGCGGAATGCTCGGGCTCGTCCTCGCCTGGGGCGGCCTGCACACGCTGGTGGCGCTCAAGGGGGGCAATCTTCCCCGGGCGGAGGAAATCGGCATCGACGGAACGGTGACGGCGTTCACGCTGTTCATTTCCCTCCTGACCGGCGTGCTGTTCGGCCTCGCCCCCGCGCTCCACTTCTCCGGCGGCAACCTCCACGCCAGCCTCAAGGAAGGGGCCCGTGGCGCCACGTCCGATCGCGGGAGCCATACGGTAAGGCGGGCGCTCGTCGTGGCGGAGCTGGCGCTCGCGCTGACGCTCCTCACGGGCGCCGGGCTGCTGGTGAAGAGCTTTTCCCGACTCCAGGGCGTGGACCCCGGATTCGATCCGGAGAATCTCCTCACCTTCAACCTCGCGCTGCCGAATACCCAGTACCCCTCGGACACCTCGCAGATCGCCTTCTTCGACGCCGTGCTGCCGCGCATCGCGCAGGTGCCTGGTCTCAAGGCCGTCGGGGCGACTTCGGTGCTTCCGTTCGGGGGGTCGTGGTCCACGGCGAGCTTCGAGATCGAGGGCTACCAGGTTCCGCAGGATCAGCCGGGTCCGTGGGGCGATCTGCGCATCGTGAGTCCGGGCTTCTTCGAGGCGATGCAGGTACCGCTGCTCAAGGGGCGGGTGCTGAACGACAACGATCGCGCCGGCTCGCCGCTCGTCGTGGTGATCGACGACGAGTTCGTGCGGCGGTACTACGCGAATCAGGATCCGATCGGGAAGAGAATCACCTTCGGGCCTGCCGCCGGCGCCGCCGACACGTCGTCGCGGGAATGGATCGAGATCGTCGGCGTGGTGGGGCACACGAAACACGAGGGGCTGTCTGCCGAGCCGCGCATCCAGTACTACCTGCCCTACCGGCAGAACGGGGTGCCCGGACTCACGGTCGCGGCGCGCACCACGGGAAACCCCGAGCGCTCCGTCAACGCCGTCCGCGAGGCGGTTCGCTCGGTGGACCCCGATCAGCCCATCGCGAACGTACGCATGATGGACGACCTGCTCGAGCAATCGGTGGGTCAGCGCAAGCTGTCGATGGTGCTGCTGACCCTGTTCTCGGGCATCGCACTGCTGCTGGCTTCGGTCGGGATCTACGGCGTGATGAGCTACTCGGTCGCGCAGCGTGCGCGCGAGATCGGCGTGCGTATCGCGCTCGGTGCGGAACGGGGTGACGTGCTCAAGATGGTGCTGAGGCAGGGCATGCGGCTGGCGCTCGTGGGCGTCGGTGTCGGGCTTCTCACCGCCTTCCTGCTCACGAGAGTGATCGCGAGCCAGCTCTATGACGTCCGGCCCACCGATCCCGCGACGTTCGTGCTGGTGGCGAGCCTGCTGACAGCGGTAGCGCTCGTGGCCAATCTGGTGCCGGCGCTGCGCGCCACCCGGGTGGACCCGGCGGTGATTCTGCGCGAGGAGTGAGCGGTCAGGCCGACTGGTTGCGCCGCCGCGGCGCCGGTTCGTGAGGCGCGGCGAAATCCGCGTCCGCGGGGGGGCGTACGAACAGGTCGAACGCCAGAAAGAGGGTCTTGGAGTAGGGAAAGAAGAGCACCGGGACGACCACCATGATGATGATGGTGGATACCTGGAGGATTTCCCACGGTGGCGAGGGCCAGGTCAGGTAGAGGAACCCCGGCACCCAGATGCTGAAAACCGTCTCCACCGCCATCAGGTTGAAGAAGTAAGCGCCGAGCCAGTAGCCCTGCTCGCCGCGCTCGAGGCCGAGTCCGCACACCGGGCAGTTGGGTACCAGGTGCGACCAGGTCAGAAAGATCGGTCCACCCCCGCAGTGCGGGCAGCGCAGGCGGAGCGCGCGCAGCAGCGATTTCATCACCACACCTTCACACTACCGACTCGTACGCCCCCGCGCGAGAGTGTCCTGGAGCCGCGCTTCGATCCACCCGGTCGTGTCCGCCAGGGCCCTTTCCCGGCCGGTGTCGGCGAAGAGCGCATGGTAGGCCCCGGGGTATTCGATGAGCTGCTTGTCGGGCGACGCCGCCCGTGCGGCGAAGTCGCGACTTCCCCCCGGCGGCACCATCCGGTCGTCCGATCCATGCATCACGAGGAGGGGGAGCGCGAACGACGGCGCGCCCGCCTGCACCCGTGCGATCGCGGCGGTCACTTCGGTGGACAGCCGCGCGGTGGCCCGGCGGTGAAAGAGCGGGTCGCCGAGAATCTGCTCGGCCACGGCGGGATCCCGGGCCAGGCCGGAGAGATCCATGCCGGTCTCCAGCGAGAAGCCGGGCCATATCCGTGAGAGCATCCGTCCCAGCGCCATCAGCGGCGCCGGAACGGCGAGCTGGCCGAGGGGAGCGGAAACGGCGATCACGCCATGCAGGCCGGTGGGGGCGTGCATGGCATAGTCGAGTGCGATGAGACCGCCGAGGCTGTTGCCGATGATGAAGAGTGGAAGGGCGGGCTCGTCCTGGCGGACGAGCCCGAGAAAGAGGCCGAGGTCGTCGCGAAAGTCCTGCCACCCCTCGACGAATCCGCGCGGCCCGGCGGAGCGGCCGTTCCCCCGGAGGTCGAAGGAGTGGACGGCCATCTCCCGGCCCACGAGGTGCTCCACGAGCGTGGGGTAGAGGCCCGAGTGGTCTCCGAGACCGTGGAGGTTGATTACCACTGCCCGAGGCGCGGCCGCCGGCCGCCACGCCTGGCGGAAGAGGTCGATCCCACCGCGTCCCGCGAACCGTCCTTCGGCGTGGACGATGGTGACGCTCAGGAGGCTAGATAGGGAGATCGTCCCGGATCAGGACGAGAATGGCGGCCTGCGGGACGACGAGGTACTTCTTCTCTTCGAATGTGATCTCGACCGCCGCCTTGCGAAAGAAGATGGCGTGGTCGCCTACCCTCGCCTGCATTCCCTTCCCGCGCGTGTCATGCGATGTGACCCTCCACGGCTCGTCGTCGAGGCTGCTCAGGTCGGCTACAGGAGTGCCGGGGCCGGTGGCCACGATCACTCCGGTCTGAACCTGCTGCGAGTCGATAGCCGTGGCGGGGAGATACAGCCCGACGCGGGTGCGTTCGTCCCCGTCTTCCGGAGTGATCAGCACCCGGTCGCCCACGACGAGCAACTGCCTCGGGGGGAAGTCCATCAGGTGGGTTCTTCGACCCCGGAACCCGCGGTCTGGTGAACGGTGACCAGTTCGGTGATGCGGAGTCGGCGTATCATGGTGGGGAGACGGAGGGTGACCTCGTCTCCGATCCGCCCGTTGGAGAGCGCGCGGCCGAGCGGAGAAGCCAGCGAGATATGGCCGGCATCGAAGTCCATCATCTCGGCCAGGACGACCATGTAGATATCGATCCCGTTCGAGTCGAGGTCGAGCACGGTGACGCGCGAGCCGAGCCCGACGCGATCGCTCGGCGCCTCGGTGTTGGCGAGCTGGCTGAGCTGATTGAGCCGCTGATGCAGTTGTCCCAGCCGCGCCTGCACGAACTGCTGCCGCTCCAGCGCCGCCTTGTACTCGGAATTTTCGCGGAGATCACCCAACTCGACCGCCTGGGCGATGGCCTGGGGGAGGAGGACGTTGAGCTCATGGCTGAGCTGGTCGATTTCCCGGCCCAGCTTTTCTCGCATTTCACGGATCATGGTTCTGCCAGACGAAAAAGAATTACGGCCCGAAGTGGAGATCTCCGGGTAGATGAAAGGATGACACTAACATACCACCAGGCCTGCACAGGGGATAGGAGTTTTGGGCAAAGTATTGGGGAGGAAGCGGTTACAGGTCGAATGTCGAGGGTGGCAAGTCGAAAGTCACTGGTCCAGGTTTGGGTGCTGAACGAGACGGCCGATTCTCCGGCGGGGCGGTCAGCGAGCACCCGGTACCATCGAAGTCGCAACAAGTTGACGCTCGACATGCGATCGGTGCCTCGGGCCTCAAGATTCCTTGACCTTCGACTCACAAACCCGTAGACTGCTTCAACTTTTCCCGTGGATAGTGCGTTGATCATCGCTCACAGGACGGCCGCGTGATGCCCCTCAGGACCGCCGCCATTCGGCGATTGAGCCGACTGGCCCCAGTGCTCTGCCTGCTTGCGCTCGTGCTGGGCGGCTGCAGTCCCGACCACTACCCGCAGACTACTTTGCGGCCGCTGTCCGATTTTGCCCGGATCGGCGACGACATTCAGACCACGACGTTCAAGTGGGCGGTGGCCGTGTTCATCCTGGTCGAGGGTGCGCTTCTGTACGCCATCTTCCGGTTCCGGGGAAAGCCGGACGACCCGGAGCCGTCCCAGGTGCACGGCAACACCACCGTCGAAATCATCTGGACCGTTGTCCCGGCGCTCATTCTGGCCGCCATCGCGGTGCCCACCGTCCGGGGCATCTTCGAGAGCAGCGCCATACCCGGGGCCGGTGCCCTCGAGGTGCAGGTCATCGGCCATCAGTGGTGG
>JBOHSC010000285.1:0-6347 GCA_050733115.1 Gemmatimonadales bacterium | reverse complement strand
CTGATAGACCGCGTTGTCCGGCGTCAGTCCCCTCACGGAGAGCGTCACCTTGAACAAGTCGTCGGCGCGATCGTTCAGGTTGATGGCGTAAGCGAGCGCTGCCTGTTGGGAGGAAGCGACGGCCGGCAGGAAGAGGAGCGCGGCCAGGAGAAGCAGCCGGGGAACTCGGGGCATGGTGACGAGTCCTGTGAGCAGAGAAGTCGGCGCATGAGGCCGGCTGGATGTCGCCGGCCCTACAGCAAACGGGCGCCGGGCCCTGGAGGTTTCATCCGGCCGCTCGCGATCGCCCCGGTGAAGAGCAGCGTGGCCGCCAGGCACCCCCAGGCGAGCCAGTCGCCCCATCTGGCGTAGAGCGAGCCCCTGGGACCAGGGGGTGTGTCGTGGCGACAGGGATACTTGACGAAGGCAATCAGGTAATTGACATTGGCACATATGGTCCATCCCCTCCCGGCCCAGGTGGGCGCGGTGCGACGGTTCAACCGCTTCTACACCCGCCGCATCGGCGTGCTCAACGAACAACTCCTCCACAGCGGTTTCACCCTCCCGGAGCTTCGCTTGCTCTACGAGATCGCCCACCGCGACGGCCCCTCCGCCGCCGAGGTCGGAAAGGAGCTCCGCCTCGACGCCGGATACCTGAGCCGGCTGGTCGAGCGGCTCCGCAAGCGCGGCCTGCTCGAGCGCCGCCCCTCCCCTACCGACCGGCGGCAGCGCGTTCTCCGCCTCACCCGACGCGGGCAGGAGACTTTCGCGACGCTCGATCGGCGCTCCGACGACGAGGTGGCCGCCATGCTCTCGTCTCTTCAGGCCGGGGAGACCGCCCGCCTGGCCCAGGCCATGGGCACGATCGAGCGGCTGCTTGGCCCCTCGTCCACCGGCGCGTCCCCGTATCTCCTCCGAACGCATCAAGCGGGCGATATCGGCTGGGTCATTCAGCGCCACGGGGCCATCTACGCGGAGGAGTATGGCTGGGACGGAGAATTCGAGGCGCTGGTGGCGGAGATCGCCGCGCGGTTCCTCCGAAACCTCGACCCCCGGCGGGAGCGCTGCTGGATCGCGGAGCGCGACGGGGAGAACGTGGGCAGCGTCTTCCTGGTCAGGAAGTCGGCGACGGTGGCCCAGCTCAGGCTGCTCCTCGTGGAGCCCTCCGCACGCGGCCTCGGCATCGGGCGGCGGCTGGTGACGGAGTCCATCCGCTTCGCCCGCCAGGCCAGGTACCGGAAGGTGACGCTCTGGACCAACAAGGGACTCGACGCGGCCCGGCGTCTCTACGAGGAGGCCGGCTTTCGGCTCATCGAAGAGGAGTCCCATCACAGTTTCGGCCACGATCTCGTCTCGCAGACCTGGACGCTTACGCTCTAGTTCTCGCATCCTGAGAGAGCGGGCGCTTTTCCGCGTCTCGATAGGTCACGGCGCGCGTTGTCCGCCAACGACTTGCAGCGCGTTGTCCGGCGGCATGTCGATTGCCTTGCCTCGCAGGTATGTTGCCGCGCCGTCCGGTTCTTGCCCTCCTTGCCCTGGCACTGCTGGGTGGATGCGGCTTTGATCCGGCCGGCGAGCAGCCGATGGATGCCCCAGCGACGTACCGGGCCTGGTGGGCCAAGACAGAGGCGTGCTCGGGGCTGAGCGGCGACTTCGACCGTGTGGATTGGCTGGTGGTTCCGGGGCGTGGCTTTGCCTGCTCGAGCGGACAGTGCGCCGGTCACTGGGAGTCAAGCCACCGGATCTTCATCGCTTCCGACTGGACCAGCAACGAGATGGTCGTGCGCCACGAGATGTTGCACGACCTGCTCGAGCGTTCCGGTCACCCTTCACCGCCGTTCGGGAAGGGATGCCCGCTCACCTGGGAAACATGGACGGGCGACGACACGACGCTGGTATGGCCGGCGGCCGACGTCACTGTCGAATAGCATTCCTTCTGCGGTATCTCGACCCATCTGAATCTCCGCTCGCTCCCGCTCCGTCCATATCGCGTCCCTGTTACCTTGGGTCAATTCGACCGGAGCCCCGTGATGCGCTTGCTCTCGCGTCTCTTCCCCGCGCTTCTTCTCGCCGCCTGCAACCGGCCCGCACCGCCGCCCGATCCGGCGCGGCTCGACTCGGTGGCGCGGCGCTACGTGGAGCTGGTGCTGGCGATGGGAGCTCATGACGCCAACTACGTGGACGCCTACTACGGTCCCGACTCGATTCGCACCCGGGCGCTGGCCGAGTCGCTGAGCGTGGCGCAGATCAGGGCATCGGCCGACTCGCTGATCGAGGTGCTCGGCGACAGTGTTCCGCCGTACGCCGACTCACTCGTCGCCCTGCGCCACAGCTACCTCCGCGCCCAGCTCGGCTCGATGTCGGCGCGGGCGCGGATGGTCGCCGGTGAGCGCCTGTCGTTCGACCAGGAGGCGCGCGCCCTCTACGACGTCACACCCCCGCACTTCTCCGACGCGCACTTCGACTCGCTGCTGGCGCGACTCGATTCGCTCGTCCCCGGCAAGGGTCCTCTCGCGTCACGCTTTCAGAAGTTCCGCGACCGCCTTGTGATCCCCGCCGGGAAGGTGGACACCGTCTTCCGCACCGCGATCGCCGCCTGCCGTGCGCGGACGCTCGTGCACCTCCAGCTTCCGCCGGGGGAGCGGTTCGATCTGGAGTACGTGAAGGGCACGCCGTGGAACGCCTACAACTGGTACAAGGGCGGATACCGGAGCCTCATCCAGGTGAATCTCGATTTCCCGATCCCGGTTGATCGGGCCATCGATCTCGCCTGCCATGAGGGCTACCCGGGGCATCACGTGTACAACGCACGGCTGGAGGAGGCGCTGGTGAAGGGCCGGGGATGGCTGGAGTTCTCGGTGTACCCGCTGTTCAGCGCGCAGTCGCTGATCGCGGAGGGCAGCGCCAATTTCGGTATCGACATGGCCTTTCCCGCTGCCGCGCGGACGGCCTTCGAGCGCGATTCGCTCTTTCCGCTGGCAGGACTGGACACCGCCCTTGCAGGGCGCAACGCGGCGGTCCGCGAAGTGGTCGAGCGACTCAACTACGCCCGGAACGAGGTGGGCCGCAGCTATCTCGATGGAGTTGTGGACGCCACGGCCGCCAAGGAGGCGATGCGGCGGTACTGGCTCATCACTCCCGAGGTGGCGGCCAAGACGCTCCGGTTCATCGACACCTACCGGAGCTACGTCATCAACTACAACCTGGGGCGCGACCTCGTGGCCGACTGGGTGTCCCGCAAGGGAGGCGACTCCCCCGATGCCCGCTGGCGCGTGTTCGGGGAGCTGCTCAGCTCTCCCCGGCTGCCGCACGATCTGCAGTAGAGGCACGCGGAGGCGCTGCGATTGACTTTCGGTATTTCTTCGGGTAGCATACCTCTGGAGCCTACCCCGGGGGCCGGAATGAAGAAAACCGAAGGGCTGGAGCAAAAGCTCGATGTGTTGATGTCGCTGGCTGCCGACGATCGGGAGGGCCTGCCGCCGCGGCTTCGTCACACCAGGGAGGCCGGCGCACTCAGGCCTCTCAACATCAGAAATCTCCGCCCGAACCCAGGCACGCGGATGTCCCTCCTCCGCATCCTGATGACCAACGCCTGCAGTTACAACTGCCACTACTGCCCCATGCGGCGCGATCGCTCCATGCCGCGAACGCTCCTCAAGCCCGAAGAGCTGGTGCGGATCTTTCTGGGCGCCCACCAACGCGGTTGGGTCCAGGGGCTCTTTATCACTACCGGCATTCCGGCACGCCCCGTCAAGGTGGTCGATGGCCTCATCCAGGCGCTCGAGCTTTTGAGGGAGCGGCATCGCTTTGGTGGCTACATCCACGTGAAGCTGGTGGCTGGTGCCGAACAGGCGCAGATCGATCGGCTCACGGAGCTCGCCAGCCGAGTCTCTCTCAACGTGGAGGCGCCCTGCGGGGCAAGCCTCTCGGCCATTGCCCCCGAAAAGAACTTCGCCGTCACGGTAACCGATCTGGAGAGAGTACGGACGCTCGTCATGCGCGAGCGCGCGGAACAGGCCGACGGGAAGCCGCACGATCCTCTCCATCCTGGCGGCCGCTCGGGTATGACGGTCCAATTCGTGGTCGGAGCCACGCCCGACACCGACCGTGCGCTACTCGACACCGCCATGCGGCTCTCCGCCGATGGTGGCGTACATCATACCCACTTCAGCGCATTCCGCCCGATCCGCGATACCCCGATGGAGGGCGTCACGGCTGCTCCGGCTCTCCGCGAGCACCGACTCTACCAGGCCGACTATCTGCTGCGGAGCTACGGCTTTTCGGCGGACGAGGTGGTGTACGGCGCCAGCGGCAACCTGCCCCTGGCGCTCGATCCCAAGAGTGCGTGGGCGCTCGCCCATCCCGAGCGCTTTCCCGTCGAGGTCGGGAGCGCGTCATACGAGGAGTTGTTGCGCGTGCCCGGAGTGGGGCCCACCGCAGCTCGGCGCATCGTCGAGCAGCGGCGCGACACCAACTTCAGCGGACTCGGCCACCTGCGCCGGCTTGGCATAGTGACTACGCGCGCCGGCGGCTTTCTTACCCTGCGCGGCCGGCGCCTTCAAACAGCACGCTGGACCGAGCAGCTCGGTTTCTGGGCACCCGAGGAGGACGTGGGCGTGCACCACATGGTATACGAGGTCAGTCCGGGGACGTTCAGGTGAGTTGCTTGTCGAGGAAATCCGCGATCTCCTTGCTCACCCTCGCGTGCACCGCATCGCGGCTCACTCCCCCCTGGTCACCGCATAGGTCGCCGATTACCCGGCGCCCCAGCGGAGTGCAGGTGCTCAGAAAGGTGTAGTGCCCGACCGCCGGCAGCAGAATGAGTGTCGCTCCCGGCACTCCGTGGGCGATGGCACTCGCGTTGGCTGGCGGCGGGGCTATGCTGTCGGCTTCGCCTCCGAATACGAGCATCGGCACCCTCACCTCGCTCAGCGATGCCGGCGTGAACGCTTTTCCCACCGCCGGAGCCATTGCCGCCACCGCCCGGATGCGCGCATCGCGATAGGAGTCGCCGGCGCGAGCGAGCGATGCCTCCACGCCCGAGTCGGTGGCGCGTAGGCTGTCGAACGACGCCTCTCCATCCGGCGGCTCCGGCTGCGACTGACAGGTAAAGTCCCGCTCGAAGGAGGCGCAGAACGCATCGAACTGGCCGAGATCGGTTCGCCCCCCCGCCAGCGCCACCACGGTGTAGCCGCCGAGCGAAAAGCCCGCGGCGCCGATGCGGGTCGTGTCGATGCGTGCCCCGAACAGCGAATCGCTGAGCAGGCGGTCGAGCACCACTGTCATGTCACGCGCGCGCTCCCACCAGAGAAAGAATCCCCTCGCGTCGTAGTGCGGCTCCGCCGCCGTGTTTCCGTGATGATTCACGGCCGCCACGATGTAGCCGCGGCGTGCCAGTGCGATGCCAAGCCACGCGAGCTGCAGTGCGGAGCCACCGGTACCGTGTGAGAGCAGCACGAGTGGATGGCGCTTCGGCGCCCGGGCTAGGGGAGCGGCCGGGGAAACCACTCCGACGAGAAATGTCGGCGCGCCAGGCGCTCCGATCGTCAGCGTATCCAGTGTCGGTGCCGAATCGACCGGATACCAGACAGTCGTTCGGAGAGGCCGAGGCCCGTTGCCGTCCCAGTTCGAACGGGTGGAGTCGGCATAGGCACGCCGAATCATGCCCGCCGCCGGAAAGTGCGCGTGCGCTGTGCATCCGCTCGCGGTGAGCGCGACCAAGGCTACGGCCATCCAAACGACGGCGAGTCTTTGCACGTGAATCTCCGTACGGAATGATGCACCGTTATGCGCGAGTGTCAGGCAACGCGTTCAGCGACAAGATGATCGGCACCGGCCCACGCTCCGTGAGTGCGGCTGCGTGTCGTAGTTCTTGTCGGAGCGTCGTGAAGTTGCCAGTTGACATCCTGACCGCTCATTCCCATCGTGAAGGCGTCGCGAGCAACCGAACACGAGATGGCGTCAGGTCGGCGGCCATTCCTTCGCGATCTGCTGGGTCTGCCACAATCCACCCCACCCCTTTCTAATCATCGGCATCCGCAATGGATGCCCACATCGAGCGCGAGCCAGCCAGTGAGCTGATGCTCGATCAGGCGTATGCCTTTTGGCGCGCGGGCCACCGGCACATTCCGGATCCCGCGGTGCGAAGAGAAAGCCTGGTGCGGAGCACCGCGCACCCCTTAGCGACAGGAGCCTCCTAATGTCGCGCAAATTGCTCGTTTTGTCGTTGCTGCTCGCCATCGCGTGCAGCGACCAGACGGACGTAACCGAACCTGCCCAGTCCAAGGAGACCACGCCACCTCCGGAGCCCTCCGACATAGAGCTCGATTTCAGCACCCGTGCGCTCAACGCGGCGCGGACAGCGCTGT
>JBOHSC010000284.1:0-17107 GCA_050733115.1 Gemmatimonadales bacterium | reverse complement strand
GGATGACCCGAACGGTCGGACAGGTCTATCTGGAGGCACGGCGCCTCGATGCCGACCTCTACCATTTCCACGATCCGGAGCTGATTCCCGTCGGGCTGTTGCTCGAGGCAAGAGGAAAGCCGGTGGTCTACGATATGCACGAGGACGCACCGCGCACCATGCTGGCGAAGCATTATTTCCCTACCTGGAGCAGATCCGCCTTCGGCAACATGGTCGAGGCAGGGGAGCGCCTTGCGGCCGGCCGGTTTTCGGCATTGATCGCTGCCACCCCCGCGATCGCCGCGCGGTACGGGCGCCTCGCCGATCGCACGACAGTGGTCCAGAACTTCCCGGACCCGGCCGAGTTCGACGGTGGGGAGGGTCTTCCGTGGAGCGCGCGCCCGAACGCCGTCGTCTACATCGGGGCGGTCGCCGAGAACCGGGGCGCGATCGAGATGCTCCGCGCCCTCGCCCTGGTGCAGAAGAGCCTGGAACCCCAGCTCCTTCTAGCCGGGGCCTTCTCGCCTCCCGAGCTGTTGGAGCGGGGCCGGCGGGAGCCCGGATGGGAGCGCGTCGAATATCACCCCATGCTCGACCGGCAGGGGATTGCTGCTCTCCTGGGCCGCGCGCGGGCCGGTCTGGTCCTGCTCGCGCCGGAGCCCCGATATCAGGTCGCCTACCCGATCAAGATGTTCGAGTACATGGCGGCAGGCTTGCCGGTGGTCGCGTCCGACTTTCCGCTGTGGCGGAGTATCGTGGAGGGAGCGGGGTGCGGATTGCTGGTCGATCCGCTTGATCCTGCAGCGATCCGAAGCGCAGTCGAGTATCTGCTCTTGCATCCGGCCGAGGCCGAACGAATGGGCGCTCGCGGGCGCGAAGCGGTGCAACAGAGGTACAACTGGGCAGGTGAGGAGACAAAGCTGCTGGAGATCTACCGGACGCTGCTGGCGACGTCGCCAGGGGCCCACGAGAATGCCTGAAGGATCCCCGAACGAATCCGCCGTTCGGCGTGGCCACGATCGCTACGCCCCGTCCGCCCTGAGCGCGCGGATCAGGTCCAGTGTTTTTCTGAGGCACATCGCCGTGCTGGCGGGTGGCACTGCTGCCGCCCAGGTCATCGCGGTGGCTTCCGCTCCCGTTCTGACGCGCCTGTACACCCCGGAAGGCATGGGCCAGTGGGGCCTCTATGCGGCATTTCTCGCGATCACCGCCATCGTCAGCACGATGGCCTACGAGCTGGCCATCGTATCCGCACGGGCAACGGCCGAATCGCGGCTGCTCCTGCGTGCGGCGGGAAGGCTGGTCGTGCCGGGAAGCCTGGTGTGCGGGCTTGTATTGTACGTGTTGATCGCCGGTTCACTGATGGGGTTTTCGATCCTGCCCGTCCTGACCGTGGTTCCCGCTGTCGTGGCGCTGGCGATCGGTGGAACTGCCTCCCTCCTTCGCGCCTCCCTGATTTACGAGCAGGATTTCGGCGTGCTTTCGCGCTCCCAAGTCGCCCAATCGGTGAGCCGGGTGGCCGGGCAGATTGCTCTCGGCGTCGCGGGGCTCGGCTGGCTCGGACTGGTCATGGGCGACTTGATCGGCAAAGTCGTCAGCGTCGTTCAGATGTTTCTCGGTGTCCGCAAGCATCTTCCGACGAAGACCTCTCCCGAGTCCCTCGGTCGGTCGTGGCCCGCGCTCAAGGCGCACTGGCGCTATCCGCTCTTCATCGTTCCCTCCTCCCTGGTCGACGCGTTTGCACAGAATCTGCCCCTGCCGGTGATCGCGGCCCTGTATGGGTCCGCCGAGGCGGGATATTTCGCGTTGGCGCAGCGGATCCTCTCCGTGCCTTCCTCTCTCGTGGGCGCCAGTATTGCCGACGTGTTCCATGCCCGGTTGGCGGAGTGCCGACGATCCAACCCGGCAGGGGCGGTCCCACTCCTGTACCGGGTGACCGCCCTCCTGGTCGCTATCGGCATCGTCCCGACCGTCTTGCTGGCCCTGGCCGCGCCGCCGCTCTTTCAGTGGGTCTTTGGCGCGCAGTGGCGAACGGCAGGAGAGATGGCGAGCATCCTGGCGGTTCTCGCGCTGGCCCAGCTGATCGTCAGCCCCCTGAGCCGCGCCGTGGCAGTCTACGACGGCCAGCATCTGAAGCTCTTTTACGACGCGATCAGCCTGGTAGGGATGGGCGCGGTGCTCTTCGTGGGACGTCGATGGCACCTCGAGCTGCGAGAGACGGTCATCGGGTTGACCGCGGCCCAATTGGTTGCCTACGCATACTATTTCCTGGTGATCATTCGACTCGTTCATGCGCGGAGAGCATGAGATGATTCCCACGAGACTCGGCATGTACGAGCGCTTCCTGAACACGTTGATCGTGATCTCCGCGCGCCTCGGACTACGATCGAGGTTGCTCCATCGTATGCGCTATGGAGCGGCGGCCCGCGGACTCAGGCTGGGCCGACGATCGTATGTGCTCTGCCGCGAGTTGCGCGCCAAGGGACCGGTGTCGATCGGCAGGAACGTGCAGATCAGCGCGGACACGGTGGAGCTTGGACGGCACGTTGTCCTCGCGGATGGAGTCGAGGTCCACGCCAGGCGCGTCGTCATCGGCGACAACGTCGCGATCGACCACTCGACCCGGATGACGGGCGGCCAGCTCGAGTCATCGGCCATCGAGATCGGGTCAGGTGTGTGGATCTTCGAGAACTGCTACCTCAACACCACGGCAGGATTGTCCATCGGCGACGGGACGGGCATCGGCGGCTATTGCATGATCTGGACTCACGGCAACTGGCAGTCCTACGTCGACGGCTATCCGACCAAGTACGAGGCGACGCGCCTCGGCAAGAACGTGTGGCTGCCTTGGCACGTAATCGTGATGCCCGGCGTCACTATCGGCGATAACGTCACCACCTCCGCAGGGTCGGTGATTGTCAAGGACGTACCCAGCAACAGCCTCTGTGTGGGCGTCCCCGCGAAGGTCATCCCGACACCGTGGCCTCCCCCGCTCACGGCCGAAGAGACCGAAGCGCGGATACACGAGATCGTGGCGCGTTTCGGGGAATGGGTTGGCGGCGTGTTCGCGTGGAAGGACCTGACCCTGAAGGCGGCGGGGACGCCACGGCCGTTGGTCCGGTCGGAGCCGGGGCTTCTTGAATTTGGCGGAGCGGATGGCCGGCAGGTCCGCATCGTGGCTCGCGCGCCGTCAGGCCCAGGCGAATCCCCGGCTGCATCAGCCGATCTCTATTTCACCAATGATCATGTCGACCCGGCCACGCCCGGCAACTGGGTGTCCTGCCACGATCGCCTGTACCGGCTCGATGCCCGCGACCCGATCTTCGTGCGCTTTGTCTCATTCGTCACACTGTACGGGATCAGGGCCAACGACGTCCGCTCAGGCCTGATCAACCACATGGGTGTCTGAGTGGCCGGTTCCTATCTCATCGATCCGACTCCCGTCGATCTGCTCGGACCTCGAGCACTCACACTTCCCGAAACACCCGAATGGTCACACGTCATCCGATCGCTTCTGCTCCAGCGTGAGCTCGAGACGGTCCATCGGGACGAATGGGGAAACTGGGACGGACAGTTTCTGCAGAATCCGAGCGACCTTGCGGTTCCCTTTCTCGATCACACCCTGCTCGACGGTTGGAAGCCCAACGCCTGGCCCGAGGGACGGCCCTTCTGCTTCGTGGCGAGTTTCGACATTGATTCCCTTCGGGCCTCGTCGGTCCGCGAGTATGCCGTGAGGATGCGTCGAGGACCTCTCACGATGGCGCCGCGGTTGATTCGAGGGGCTCTTCGAAACCTGGCTCGCCAGCGGGAAGGCGCGTGGGACTTCGTGACCTGGCTCGGGCCCCTGAGGAGTGCGGGCTTCAGCTCTACGTGGTTCGCGTTTCCAGATCGGCCGGCGGAGTGGTGCGACTTCGACTGTGTGTACCGGTGGACGCAGTCGGCCGAGTGGAGTCGAGGTCAGGAAATGTGCTTTCGCGACGCGCTGGAGAAATGTGGAGGCGAGGGGCATGAAGTGGGACTACACGGCAGCTTCAATTCGGCAGTGCGGCCCGGCCATCTCGAGGCCGAGCTCCGCGACAGCGAGCGGCTACTGGGAGCGCCGATCCGGTCCATCCGTCAGCACTATCTCCACTTCGACCCTGAGCTTACTCCGAGTCTCCAGCAGTCCGCCGGATTCCAGGTAGACTCGAGCGTAGGAATGAACCGTCATCTCGGCTTTCGATCGGGCACGTCCTTTCCGTATTTCCTCTGGGACCATCGCCGTCGCCGGGCCACGACCGTCCTCGAAATCCCGGTAGTGGTCCAGGATGGGCCCCTGGTCCGGGATGTCCAGAGTGGCGCACTTCGAGGCTTCTCCGATGCCCTCCAGCGCGCACTCAGGCTGATGGACGAAGTGGAACGGACAGGGGGGTGCTACACCATTCTCTTTCACCCGGATGGGCTGGACAAGCCGTTGCGGCATGAGCTCTACTGCGCAATCGTGGAGGAAGCCGCGCGAAGGCGCGCCTGGGGAGCAACGCTTTCCGAGGTTCGGGCGCGCTGGCTCTGCGCACCGTCAACGAGATGAGTCGAGAGGATGGAACCGCGATGAGCAGCCAATCGAGACGTTCCTTTGTCCGGGTCGCAGGAACAGGCGCTGCCTTGGCGGCGGCGTCGGCCGCGGTACCCCTGGGCGCAGATTCGGTTGCGGCGATTTCAGTCGGCAACCAGACCCTCAAAGGCTTCAACCGGATCCGACCTGCAGCGGATAGCTCCCAGATTCCACTGCCCATTGACCATACCGGTCACCCAGGGGGCATCTACGTTGTTGTGTACTCGGCCGCCTTGTCCGGCCTTCTGCTGGGCGATACGCTGCAGGTCATGGCAGAACTGCAGGGGATCAACCAGACGGCCGAGCTTCCGGGATCTCCCGGAACCAATGTTCAGCTTGGTACCTGGGTCTCCCTGATGACGTCTGCCTCAGGCACGGTCCCAACTCTTGCGGGCGAGTCGTACATCTCCCCTCCGGCAGGCGCCAACATCATGAGCCTGGGCTCCAACGTCGGGAACCACTACGGCGTGCCCACGCGCGTCGGTGCCGTAACCATTCCGAGCGCCGGGACCTGGTACGTCAATGTGATTGCATACGGTCTCTGCGATGCTTTCTCGGGGCTGCGCACCGATTTGTTGACAGCTCTGCCGGGGAATGGCCAGTTGACGGTCATGCGTTTTCGCTGACCGTCGGCGCGGAACTGCGGGTAATCCACTGGCTCAGAGTGGGATTGCGCGGGTGATCGGGGCGCCGGACTACACGGCGCAGGGCCTGGACATTGGGTTCACGTCATGCCTGAAGGGAGTAATCGTCTGGCGCGCGCTCGAGCTGCTCGTCCTGATCGGGCGGTCGATTTTCGAGATTGTCCACTGAAGAACGGCAACCTCACGCCCGTCTCTGCTCTGCCGCTCGCTGCCGTTTCCCACCGAACGCCTGCTCCCTGAGCGACACGAACTGCCGGTAGTCCGGCAGGTCACCCCGTGCTGACTTCCGGAGGAACTCCATGATGAAGGCCAGGCCGATCGCCAGGACCCCGCCGAGGACGAGCGCGGTGAGTGTTTTCCGGATCAGGTGGCGCCGGACCGGCTCGACCAGCGTCTCGGGATGCTCGATGACCGTGATGACCGGGGTGTTGCGGACTTCTTCGATCCGCGCGGTCTGGAAGCTCTGATTGAGCGAGAGGTAAAGCTCCTGGCGGAGTTGGACCTCCCGGCCCAGCCGGCCATGGGCCTCCAGGAGGACAGGGGAGTTGGTGTATTCGCGGTTCCGCAGAAGGAACGCGGTCACGCTCTCCTCGGCCTCGCGAAGGTGTTGCCGAGCCTCCTCTACCTGCTTTTCCACGAACTCACGCTCGGCACGCGCCTGGCTTTGCCGCCGCTTCAGATTGTATTCGTCGAGCAGCGCCAGAAACCGGGCCGCGATGGCGACCGAGAGCACCGGACTCTCGGTACGGATCGTGAAAGTAACGATTCCGGTGGGCCGGTCGCTCAGGACGGTCATCCCCTCGGAAAGCTTGTCGAGCCCGCGCAGCAGGACCTCCGTTGTATCACGCCCGCGCACGCGAAAGAGCTGGATGAGGGTACCGCGGAACGGCTGCTTGCCGGCGCCGCTGTATTCGGTCAGCAGCGCGTCGCGCATCATCTCGCGCGACTGCAGGAGGTCGACGTAGAACTCGGGGGAGCTGGTGGCGTTCCTGGGAGTGGCGAGACCGAATTGACTGGCGAGCTGCCCGAGATTGCTCTGCGCGCTCTGCGGATCCTGCGACACGAAGCTGGCCTGCGCCTCGAATTCCCGCGGGCGCCACAGCGTCCACACTATAGTGCCGAGTGCGAGCGCCAGCGGCACCCCCACCATGAGGAGCCGCCACCGAAGCAGGATGTTGATGTAGGACCAGACGGAGATTTCAGTGACCTCGTCCGGCGGAGACTGATCGGCGGCGGAAGGCGGCCGTTCTCGTGTCGGGGTCACGACGAGTGAACGGATGGACGGGCAGTGCCCGCCGCCCGCTTCCTGGCGTTCACATAGATGACCTTGTATCCCGGAGCCGGCCCACGCGCCAACTCGACTCTCGGAGCCACCGTGGCGTAGCCTTCCGGCAACTCGGCGGGCACCTCTCGAAGCTTTCCGTATACCAGCCGCTTGAGCCTGGCTCGCCCCCGCAGTGTGGTCGGGACGAGGCCGAGTCCCTCGAGCGCCCGGCGGGCCATGACGAGACCGCCTCCAGCGACGCCGCCGCGCGCCCCCGGAGCCTCCGCGACGGGGAATGCGCCCTCCACGCGCACGGCGTAGTGCAGAAGTTCCAGCGCCGCCCGGAATTCGTCGGCGGTATGATATCGCACGCTGTGCGGGCTCGCGATGAAATCGGGGCGCTCCGGATTGGCGTTCACGAACACCATCGTGCCGCCGGGTGCCAGGACCCGGTCGATCTCACGAAAGCACGCCGCCATGTCCGGCACGTAGTACGATGCCTCGAAGAGCAGCGCCAGGTCGAACGATTCCGGGTGGAAAGGCAGTGCTTCGGCCGAGAGGCGGGCCAGTGGGAGCGCGGGGCCGTAGTGCGCACGGCCGGAGGCCAGGAGCGGGCCGGAGAAGTCGCCGCCGGCCACGAAGCGCGCGCTGCGCCGCAGCAGTCCGAGGCCCTGTCCCGAGCCACAGCCGAGCTCGAGGACGCGCAGACCGGCCGCAAGACCCGCGGCGTACGAGTATCTCGTGTACATCATCACGGCCCCCTCTTCCGAGAGGGGGATGCCGGTCGTTTCTGTGAGGTCTTCGAAGCGGGGTGCGCCGGGACGGCGCGAAGTGAGGGAGCCTGAACTCATGGGCCAAAGCTACCCGGAGCGTTCGATCCTACGCAACGTCGGCTTGGCCGGACGCAACTTCCTCCAGAAGGCCGGCTTGAGCAGGAGACGCACCGCTCCCCACAGTGATCCGAGGCCATAGCTCATATGGAGAAGGAGAAAAGCGGGCGGCATGAGGATCGCGGCGCGCGAATCGAGGCCGCGGGCCGCCCCACCGGCGGAGAAGACCATCGTCGCGGCGAGATACCCGGCGAGGATCAGTGCCACGACCCACCATCCCACCGGCGTGAGAACCGCCAGCGCGAGGCCGGCTGCGAGCGCAGCCACAAAGCCGAGGGGGACGAGGTGCCTCAGGGACACCGGCATCCCGTCGCTGTAGGCGAAGGGGAGAATCGCCCAGACGCCATTGGTGAAAGTGTGCCGGACGAACTCGACTGGCTCGGTGCGGGCGAAATACTGGCTGGTGACTGCCGGTACGAACAGGGTCCGGCAGCCGGCGCGGTGCATGCGCAGGTTGAATTCCATGTCCTGTCCCCGGACCAGGCGCTCGTTGAAGAGCCCGACCTTCTCGAACACCTCCCGGCGATAGCATCCGCCGAACACCGTGTCCGCCCAGCGCGGCTCGCCCTGGCCGGCGGAAGTGCGGAACTCGGAATTGCCGACCCCGAACCGGTGGCTCAGCACGGCCACCACCGCGTCGGCCCACCTGCCGCGGCCGCGAGCCACGGTGACGATACCTCCGCCCGCGTTGTCGGCCCCGTACGCTTCCATCGCCTCGACGCAGCGGCGAAGATAGTCTTCGCGGTATACGTTATGGGCGCTCATCCACGCGATGAGCTCTCCGCGGGCCGCCCCGATGCCGAGATTGAGCCCGGCGGGGGTTATCCGGCGAGCGTTGTCGAGGAGCCGGACGCGGGACAGCCCCCGTGCCGTCCGTTCCACTGCTTCCCGGGTCCCGTCGTCGCTCATTCCGTCGATGACCAGCAGCTCGTACCGATCCGGCGGATAGTCGCCGGCCAGAATCGAGTCGAGGCAATCGCCGATGAACGGTCGCTCGTTGCGGCAGGGGAGGAGGACGGACACGAAGGGAAGGGCTTTGGGCATGAACCTCGTCACAGGCGGAGGACCGGTGCGGCCGCGGCAAATCTACAAGGCCCGGTTTGAGGCAGCCAGCGCTTGTCGCTGCCCACAGGCCGGGATTAGCTTGATGCGCCTTGTCATTCCCATGGGATGCCCGCGCGCGGCGGGGGCGGGTCGTTCGCGAGTGGCTCCTCTCTCGAGGTCGGTCCAACATGGCAACTAAGTCGATTGCCACCATGCAAATTCCGTTCTTTCGCTATCCCCACCTCTTCCAGCAGCAGCGCGCCGAAATCCTCCAGGCTGTCACCCATGTGATGGACCGGGGGTCTTTCATTCTACAGAGCGACCTGCGGGACTTCGAGGCCGGGCTGCGGGAGCTGCTCGGGGTCGGGTTCGCATACGGTGTGGCCAACGGCACGGACGGGCTCATCATCGCGCTCCGGGCCGCCGGTGTCGAGGAGGGAAGCGAGGTCATCGTGCCGTCTCACACCTACGTGGCGTCGGCGGCCTCCATTCACTTCGCCGGCGCCATCCCGGTGCTGGTGGAGTGCGGCGACGACCACCTGATCGATCCCGGGGCGGCGGCCGCGGCGGTCACGTCGCGCACACGGGCCATCATGCCGGTGCAGCTCAACGGACGTACCTGCGACATGGACGGGCTCCAGCGTGTCGCCGACCGGCACGAGCTACTCATCGTCGAGGACGCGGCGCAGGGACTGGGGTCGAAGTACAAGGGCCGGCCGGCGGGAACGTTCGGTGCGGCGGCGGAATTCAGCTTCTATCCGGCCAAGGTGCTGGGCTGCTTCGGTGATGGGGGCGGGGTCACGACCAACGACGCCGCGGTGGCACGCCGCGTCATGTTGCTGCGCGATCACGGCCGGGACGAGCGAGGCGAAGTGGTCTCCTGGGGTCTCAACTCCAGGCTCGACAACCTTCAAGCCGCGGTACTCAATGTGAAGCTGAAATACTTCGCGGGAGAAATCGATCGGCGCCGTCAGCTCGCGCGGCTGTACCGGGAAGGGCTGGAGGAGCTCGACGATCTGGTATTGCCTCCGGGGCCCGACGGCGATCCCGACCACTTCGACGTCTACCAGAATTACGAGATCGAGTCCGGCCGGCGAGACGCACTGCGCGCCCACCTGGAGCGAGACGGCGTCCGCACTATCATCCAGTGGGCCGGCAAGGCCGTCCACCAGTTCGAGGGGCTCGGGCTCGGCTCGGCACGCCTTCCCCGAACCGACCGGCTCTTCACTCGCTGTTTCCTGTTGCCGATGAATACGTCGCTCACCGACGACGAGGTCCACTACGTCTGCGCCAGCATCCGGCGATTCCATGGCTGTCCGGGCTGAGCCCGCGAAGGACCAGCCCGACAGGCTGGGTCCCTTCGCCGACGCCGACCAGTTCCATGCGCCGCTCGCGCTGCCCGACGGCGACCGCGGCTGGTTGAGAAGTGCCCTCCGTCGGATGGTGCTGATCCGGTCGGCCGAGGAGCTGATCGGCGACATGGTCTCGAAGGGGAAGATCCGCTGTCCCTGTCACCTCGCGGTGGGTCAGGAGGCGCCTGCCGTCGGCTTGGCGGTTCATCTCCGTCCCACCGACCGGGTCTTCGGGGCGCACCGCTCCCACGCCCACTACCTGGCGCTGGGCGGCACGGTGCACGGGCTGCTGGCGGAGGTCCAGGGGAGGGACACCGGCGCGTCGCGCGGAATGGGCGGGTCGATGCACCTGATCGACGTCGCCCACGGTCTCTATGGTACCGTCCCCATCGTGGCCGCTACCATCCCGATCGCCGTGGGTGCCGGTCTCGCGGCCAAAATGGATGGCGCCGGCGACGTGGCGGTCTCGCTCTTCGGTGATGGGGCCACGGAGGAGGGTGTATTCCACGAGGCGATGAACCTCGCCGCGGTCATGCGCCTGCCCGTCCTCTTCCTGTGCGAGAACAATCTCTTCTCCAGCCACCTCCACATCGATCTGCGCCAGCCGCGCGATTCGGTGGCACGATATGCCGAGGCGCATGCAGTGCCGTGGACCCGGGTGGACGGCAACGACGTCGTCCAGGTGGCCGAGGTGGCGGGGAAGGCGATCGCAGCCATGCGCGCCGGCGGGGGCCCCCACTTCATCGAAGCGGTGACCTATCGCTGGCGCGGACATGTCGGCCCCAGGGAAGACGAAGACGTCGGCGTGGAGCGCAAGGACGATCTGGCCCGCTGGAAGCTACGGGATCCCATCCGCCGGCTCGCGGAGGCGTTGGTCGTCGCCGGCGATCTCGATCAGCGGGCCCTGGCCGACGACTGGCGGAGTTGCCGCGCCGAAGTGCAGGCGGAGTGGGAGCGCGCCAGCCGCGACGCATATCCCCCGGCGGAGGCGCTGCTCGACTACGTGTACACCGCTCCGCCTGCTCCCGGGCGCCGCCAATGAGAAGCTACGGGTCGGCAATCCGTGAAGGTTTCGAGTACTTGCTGGACCGGCACTCGAAGGTCTTCGCTATCGGGCAAGGGCTCTGGAGCCCCTGGTACGTCGGCAACTCGATGACCGATCTCGACGTCCAGTTCGGCCGCGAACGAATCATCGACACCCCCGTCTCGGAGCTGGCGTGCACCGGCGCCGCGCTCGGCGCATCGCTCTGTGGCTACCGGCCCATCGTCATTCATCCGCGAGTGGACTTCATGCTGCTCGCGGTGGATCAGATCGTCACCCAAGCGGCCAAGTGGCGCTCCATGTTCGGCGGCCAGGTCTCGGCGCCGGTGACCATCCGCGCCATCATCAACCGCGGCGGTGAGCAGGGTGCGCAGCACTCGCAGTCCCTCCACTCCTGGTTCGCGCACGTGCCCGGACTTCGGGTGGTCATGCCGTCCACACCCGCCGATGCCCGCGATCTCCTCGTCGCCAGCGTGCTCTGCGACGATCCGGTGCTCTATATCGACGACCGGTGGCTGTACGGGCTGGAGGAGGAGCTGGGGCCGGTGCAGGAGGCGGACTTGCGTCAGGAGGGCCCGCGCCGCACCCGGCAGGGCGACGACATCACGCTGGTGGGCTGCAGCTACAGCGCCCTCCTTTGCCGTGATGCCGCCTCCCACCTCTCGGCTCGCGGCATCGAGTCCGACGTGATCGATCTCAGGGTGATCAACCCGCTCGACTGCGGGGAAATCATCGCCTCGGTTCGGCGGACCGGACGCCTGCTGGTCGTGGATGGCGACTGGAGCAGCTGCGGCCTCGCGGGGGAGATCATCGCCGCCGTGACCGAAGCGCTGGAGCCGGCGCGCCTGCGGTCGCGCCCGGTGCGAGTCACGCTGCCTCCTGCTCCCGCCCCGACCAGCGCCCCTCTCGAGCGGGGCTACTATCCCACGGTGGATGATGTGGTGGGAAAGGCGCTGGCCATGGCTGGGCACTTCGAGGAGTCGGAGTGACACAGGTGCGCGTCTCGTCCCGACACGTATGAAGCGCCTGCTCGACCTTTCCGCCGCCGTTCTGGGTCTCATCTTCCTGAGCCCGATCCTGCTCCCGGTAGCGCTGCTCATCTGGCTTCAGGACTACCACTCCCCATTCTACGTCGCCTCCCGGACCGGCCGGGGGGAGCGTCCGTTCAGGATGGTCAAGTTCCGGTCGATGGTAGTCCGGGCCGACCGCACCGGGGTCGACTCCACCGCGGGCGACGACCCGCGGATCACGGCCCTTGGCCGGTTGATTCGGCGGTACAAACTCGACGAAGTGCCCCAGCTCTGGAATGTCCTCCGGGGCGAAATGTCCCTGGTCGGTCCCCGGCCCAACGTGGAGCGGGAAACGATTCTCTACACGCCAGACGAGAAGCGGCTCCTCTCGGCGCGGCCTGGAATCACCGATCTGGCCTCGATCGTCTTTGCGGATGAAGCTGATATCCTGCGCGGAAGTAATGATCCCGACCTGCTTTACAACCAGTTGATCCGGCCGTGGAAATCGAGACTGGGCCTTCTCTACGTGGACCGCATGGGCTCCATCGCCGTGGACCTCCGCATCGTCTACCTCACTTTCGTCAGCGCCGTGGGACGGGAACGGGCCTTGCGTGAGGTCGCCGATCTCGTGGGCCGGCTGGGAGGCCCCGAGGAGTTGATGCGGGTGGCCGCTCGCTCGGAGCCGTTGGTGAAGGCGCCCCCGCCGGGGGCACGGGAGGTGGTCCAGAGCCGTACCGCTGTCTAATTGGATCCCGCCGCGCCGTCTCCTTCCCTAACTAAATGCTTGGTAAGGTCTTGACTACCACTCACTTCGCAGAGATACTCTAGCTCAATGGGCGAGAACGCTGGACTTGCGCCGACCAGTCGCGTACGAAACCGGCACCTGTTGGGTTCGGATGTGGTGCTGTTCGTAATATCGACGCTGCTGGCCTTTGCACTCCGCTTTGAAGGATTCGAGTGGGGCCCCGAGCAAACCCGCGCGGCCGCCATCTTCCTGGCTCTGTCACTTCCCCTCAAGCTTTCCATCTTCTGGTTCGTCGGCATGTACCGGCGGCTCTGGCGCTACGCCGGAATGATCGATGTCGAACGCCTGATCTCGGCATCCGCCATCGCGGGACTCTCCGGTCTCGTGTTGGGCATGATCGTTCTTCCCGACCTCGGCCTCACCGCCACGCGCGTTCCCATCTCGGTCCTCATCCTCGACGGCTTTCTGACCACCGCCGCGGCATCGTTGCCCCGATTGGCGGTGCGTGCGTTCGGCCGGCGCGGGCAGCGCCGCAGGCTCGAGTACGCCAGCCGTGCGCTGATCGTCGGCGCGGGCGCGGCGGGTGAGATGATCGTCAAGGAAATGCTGGGCCATCCGCAGATCGGTCTCAATCCCATCGCCTTCGTGGACGACGACGAGACGAAGCACGGACACCGGCTTTCCGATCTTCCCGTGCTGGGCTCGCTCGACGAGATCCCCCGCCTCGTGGCCAAGCACGATATCGAAGAGATCGTCATCGCCATGCCGCGAGCTCCGGGCAAGGTGGTTCGCCAGGTGGTTCGCGCGGCGATCGAGGCGGGTGTGCCTACCCGCACCGTTCCAGGGATGTACGACATCCTCCTCGGCAAGGTGACGATCGCCTCGCTCCGCCAGGTGGAAATCCAGGACCTGCTGCGCCGCGAGCCGATCCAGACCGACCTCGACCAGGTGCGAGTGCTCGCGACCGGCGAGACGGTTCTCGTCACCGGCGCCGGCGGCTCGATCGGCAGCGAGCTCTGCCGCCAGCTCGCCCGGCTCGATCCGGCGCAGATCATCCTTCTGGGCCACGGAGAGAACTCGATCTTCGACGTCCTGGCGGAGCTGGGCCACGATTACCCCAACGTCATCGCCGTCCCCATCATCGCCGACGTGCGCGACCGCGAGCGGTTGCGCCAGGTGTTCGAGACGTACCGGCCGTACTCGGTCTTCCACGCGGCGGCGCACAAGCACGTGCCGCTGATGGAGACCAACGTCGCCGAAGCAGTGACCAACAACGTCCTCGGCACCAGAAACATCGCGGAGCTCTCCGCGGAGTTCGGGGTGGAGCACCTCGTGCTCATCTCGACCGACAAGGCGGTCCGGCCCACCAACGTGATGGGGGCAACGAAGCGCATCGCCGAGCAGATCGTTCAGGAGGTGGCGGAGACCCACGGGCGGAAGTTCGTGGCGGTGCGGTTCGGCAACGTGCTCGGCAGCCGGGGAAGCGTAGTGCCCACCTTCCTGCGCCAGATCCAGGCCGGCGGTCCCGTGACGGTCACCCACCCCGAGATGCGCCGTTACTTCATGACAATTCCGGAGTCGGTGCAGCTGGTGCTTCAGGCCGGGGCAATCGGGCGGGGCGGAGAAGTCTTCGTGCTCGACATGGGCGAGCCGGTGCGGGTGCTCGATCTGGCCACCGACCTGATCCGGTTGTCGGGTCTCGAGGTGGGGACCGACATCGAGATCCGATTCACCGGAACCCGTCCGGGAGAGAAGCTCTACGAGGAGCTCTTCTTCGACTCGGAGAGCGCCATCCCCACCGATCACCCCAAGGTGCTGCGGGCCAAGAACGGAACGCTGCCGATAGGGCTGAGCACCGTGATCGACGTGCTCGTGGAGGGGGCGCAGAACGGCCGTCCCGACGACGAGATCCGGCAGCTCATGGTGCGGCTGGTGCCGGAGTTCAGGGTGGCCGAGACGGCCTCGACGGTCGAGTGGGTGGCGGGCGCCGTGCCGAGCTAATTGGTCTTAGTGCGCGCCACCAGGATGATGGTGGCGAGCGACCCGAGCAGCGCGGCTACCGTGGACACCACCGCTGTGACGTTGGTCCCCGACTGTTCCTGCACCGTGCGCGTCGGCACGAACACCACCGCCCCCGGCCTGGGCTGGGGCAGCCGGTCGGCAAAGAACGACCGCCGTCTCACTCCCTCCCGCTGACCATCAGGCTGCGTCACGTACGGGTGACGGGTATCGCCAGTCTGCGCGTAGCCGCCCGCCGCATTCACATACCAGTCGAGATTCCGGCCGGGCGAGTAGGCCACCGCTCCCGGTGAGTTTACCGCGCCCTGCACAATGATCACTGGGTTGAACTCGGGGATGTAGATCGAGTCGCCGCTGGCCAGGATGATGTTGTCGCGGTACTTCGAGTCGTTCAGCACCCGCGGGAGATCGATGCCCACCCGTTCGACTGTCTGCCGCGCCTCGAGACTGTCCCGCCTCGATTTGGCCACGAGAGTCGATGGGAGCTGGTCGGTGCCGGTAGGCCGGCTTCCGTCGTACGCACGATAGAACTGGATTCCGCCGGCGTAGGCTTCGGCCGTAAGGCCTCCGGCGCGGTCGAGGAGGTCGGTCAGGCGGTCGGTCTTGGTGCGGAGCGCGTATCTGCCGGGCGCCTTTACCTGGCCCGCGATCACGACCGTTCGCTGCAGCTCCCACCCACCCTGCCGGAGTACCAGCACGTTGTCGTAGGCCAGAAGAGGCGTGTCCGGGTCGCTGGAGGCCACGGCGCTCGCCTGCCGGGCGAAGAGATAGCTGGAGTCGAGCGAGACACTCATCGTTTGCGCCAGCGCCCCGGTCGGGCGGTCGGCCGGGAGCCGTGCCACTTCGACCTCGAGCCTGGCGTCCTCGGTGAGCCCATCGGCGAGGAGAATCGCGTCGCGGACGGTCATCCCTTCGCGGTAGGGCACGCGGCCGGGGCGGCGCACGGCCCCGACGATGGCGACCGTGGGCGCGGGGCGGAAGGTGGTCCGGGAGAAGATGCGGATCTCGTCTTCGTCCTGGAGCGGAAGGTCATCCTGCACCCTCCCCGTCGAGTCGGCGAGCGAGGCGCGGAGCTGGACGAGACTCGAATCATCCCGCACCCGCGTCACCAGTACCCGCGGCAGGTAGACGTCGGGCCGCGGCCCTCCGGCAAGCCGGAGGGCGTCGCTCAACTTCATGCCAGGGGTGAATCCCACCTGGCCTTCCACCCAGACGTTGCCCTTCACCGTGACGTAGCCGCGCTGCCGGTTGGGCACGCTCAGCGCGGTCACCGAGTCGCCAGGAGACATCGGCACCGCCGGCACCAGGCCTCCGACGAACTGATCGGCGCCGACGGCCACCACGACCCTGGCCCTCCCTCCGGCGCCACGGGACTCGGGTGGCAGCACCCGGTGAATCTGGACCCGCGCCTCGGAGGCGGAGGGGTCGAGCCCTCCGGCAAATCCCACCACGTCGCGCAGCGTTTCACCGGGCTTAGTCTCGTAAATGGCCGGACGCACCACCTTGCCCGCCATCTGGATCATCCCCGAGTGTACCGGGACGAAGATCACGTCGCCGTTGTCGAGGCGAATGTTGGTGGGGTTGATGCCGTGGATCAGATACTCATAGAGGTCGAGGCTGTCCACCAGCTTGTCACCGCGGCGCACCGTGAGCTGGCGGAAGCTGCCGTTCGAGGTGGGACCGCCGGCGGCGTACAGCGCCGTGAGGGCGGTGCCCGCCGCCGAGATCTGGTAGGCCCCGGGGCGCACCACGTCTCCCGCAACGTACACCTGGATGTTTCTGAGGCGGGCGAGGGACACCTGGAACTTGGTTCTGGCCGATGGAGAGCGACGTACCCCCGAGTAGACCTTGCTGAGACGGGTGTAGAGCTGATCCTGAAACTGTCCCAGCGTCAGGTTGGCGGCGTAGACCTGGCCAACCTGCGGAATGACGATGAAGCCTTCACGCGTTATCTCGAGCGAGTACGCCTGCTCGACGTCCCCGGTGAGGATGAGCACGAGCTGATCGCCGGGACCGAGCTTGTAGTTCTCGTCGACCGGGCCGGACATCGTAGGCTGATATCGGGTGGTGGTTCGCCTGAAGGTTTCCAGACCGAAAATCTTGAGGCCGGTCCGGGTGAGCGCCTTCAGCGAGTCGGCAAGCGAGTCGGTTCTGATCGAGTCGGAGCGCACCAGCCTCAGCGAATCGAGCAGCTCCCTCAGCGAGTCGCTGACCACAAGGAGGGAATCGCCGCGAGCGAGAGAATCGGCCTCTTCCGCGCTTACTACGCCGAGGGCTCGAACGGCATCGAGCGTCCTGGGGCCGAACTGGGCCGGCTTCGTGGTGTCCGCCCCGGCGAGGTAGTCGTCGAGCAGTCCCTCGGGGTATCCCGCGGCGCGAAGCCGGGCGCGAACCTGGTCGGGAGTCAGGCCCGATGCGCCGATTCGCTGGCGGAGCTGTTCGATCAGTGCCGGCTGGTTGCGCAGCATTTCCTCCGCCTGCTGGGGACTCGGCAACTGGGAAGGCAGTCCCTGGCGGGGTACCTGGG
>JBOHSC010000283.1:0-9023 GCA_050733115.1 Gemmatimonadales bacterium | reverse complement strand
GATCCGTATGCCGTCTACAACCGCGGAGTGATCATGCGGCGCCACGAGTACAACCTCATATTCCGCCGCCCGCAATGCCCGGCACTCTCGATGGAAGATCCTGATATCCAGCGCGGGGTGCACCGAGGTGAGGTGCACGACACGCGTCACGCAGCCCCGGCGAGTTGGCCGTAGACCTGGAGCAGCTTCAATTCCTCCAGCTCCCACCGGAGCTCCGCTCCTGCCATCTGGACCTGTTCACGGAATCGTTGCAGTGCGGCGGGGTCACAGATCATGCTGTTGAGTGCGTCGGCCAGTTTGGCGGCGTCGCCGCTCGGAAACGCGAGTCCCGCGCGGTATTGCTCGACGATCCCCGCCATTTCCGGGAGGTCGCTGACCACCACCGGCAATCCGGCCTGGATGTATTCGAAGAGTTTGTTCGGAAGGCAGTAACGATAGCTGAGAGAGAGATCGCGAATCGGGCACACGCCGATCGTGGCGTCCGCCGTGAAGTCGAGCAGCATGTCGGGCGGCACCGCCTCGTGAAACAAGACCCGGCGCTCCAATCCCAACCGAACCACGCTCTCGCCCAACGCTACCACGCTCTCGCCGTTGCCCAAAAACACCGCCACGGCGGTCGGCGTGACCGTTGGCATGGCCGCCACCAGCGTGTCCACCCCGTAGTCCGGACCGATCGCCCCCTGATACAGCACGATGGGGACCGATGGGCCCAATCCGAGCGCTCGACGCAGGGGGCCGGCGCCTGGAGCCGATCGCACGCGTCCCAACGGCAGGTTGCGGACGATGACCGGCTCATGGATCTGCAACTCACTCGCCATGCGCCGCGCGATGCCGCCTGACACCGTAATGACGGCGTCCGCCCGGCGCGCGCACGCCCGCTCCAGAAAACGAAGCAATCGGACCAGGAGCGGCGGATAGTGGCGGACCGAGGTGACATCCTCCCACAGTTCGTGGGAGTCGTACACCAGCCGGGCGTGTGTCAGTCGAGCGATCAGAAAGCCGATCGGGAGGGCCTCAAGATCGTGGGCCTGTACGACATCAGGCCGCGAGCGAAGGCCTCGTATTGCCATCCGACCTGTGCATTCGACGTACTTGAACATCTGTACCAGAGGGTGTTTCGACCAGCCTCGAGTGCGCAGCCGCACCCGGTGCACCGACCCGAACGACTGGTTCTCAACCAGGGGCAGCCCGTCGCTGTGCAGCGCCAGAACGGTGACCACGTGCCCGCTTACCGCCAGCGTCTGGCACTCCTTCAAGACCCGCGAGTCGTGCGTGAACGAGTTGAGCACAATATGGAGGCACTTCATGGGGTCAGTGCCCCCGGCCGTCGGTCGGCCCCGCCCAGGGCGACAGCCGCGGTGCTCGCCGCAAGACTAACAGCGAGCATCAGGAGGATCGCGATCACGAGCGACAGATCGAACAGGAAGATGGTGAAGTCGGTGAGCGCCAGCCGGACGCACGCGACCATGAACAGCGCGGTCAGGGGGACTGACACGTACGGGACACGCACCGATTCCACCCAACGGCTCAGAAGCATTGCCATCGCGCCCGCGATAGGGCCGATGGCGTACATGCCCGGAATACCGAAGTTGGCGTACATCTCCATGAAATACACCGTATTCGCCGTACCATGGAGGCCCGCAGTCTCGAGGTCGGGAAAGATCCGGGCCCAGACTTCGTAGGCCGGGGCGACCGGCGTGAAGGGGAGAAAGCCGCCCGGGTTGGGCAACCCGACCCCGTGCAGGAAGTCGAGCTGCCGGGGAAAGACGTCCAAGTACCAGAGCGCCGGATAGATCTGCCCGCCAAAGAACCGGTGAAGCGCAAGCAAGACCGACTCGGCTGCGGATACGTTGGTGGCACCGATGAAGAGCGTGTACAGGACCGGCAACGGTACGAGGAGCAGTCCGCCGAGCACTGCCAACGAGCGCCAGTTGACCCGGCGGCGGCTCGCTTTGAGGAAAACGACGAAGCTCATCACCAGATACGTGAGCAGGGGCGCCTTCTGCAACGACACGACGGACGCAAACAGGCTGAGCCCGGTGAAGACGATCGCCCCGACCCAGTCGAGTGCACCCCGGGTGCTCCGGTCGATGAGGCGGCAGAGGAAATACCACGAGACGAACGGCAGGAGGTAGGCCATGCCGACGTTGTATCGCCAGTAGTGTCCCTGGAACCCCGCGGTGGCAGCGTTGCGGAGCACCGCCGCCACCCCCTGATCCTCACCACCGAAGAGGATCGCGATCAGCGGGATGACCGAAAGCTGGGACGCGTAGAGATAGAGCAGCAGCGTACCCAGCGCCCCGAGCGCGAACATCCCCAGCCGCTGCACCGTGAGGAAGGCGGCGCTTCTCTCGCCGAGGATGTGAAGCTCCTCGAACCGGACCCGACGGAAGGCCGCGGCACCCAGGAGAAAGAGATAGTTGACCGCGACGACGTGCAGCAGCAACGGCAGCCCGTGCGCCGCCTCCGCCGCCTTGAACTCCCGTCCCGACTCGCCGATCGCGATGAGCCAGGCGCCCACCATGTCGAGCAGCGCGATCGCGAAAACCGTGGCGAAGAAAGGAGTGGCCCGGGCGCCCCCGTCGATCCGGGCGCCGAGCCAGACGAAGCCCCCGATGGCTACGCCACTCGCCAGCGTGACGGCGAGCGCCGTCAGCCAGACTGTCATGCCAGCCCGAACCGCGTCATCCAGAAGTGGACGGAGAGGAGGCGCCACGCCGCGCCGTCGCGGGACCAGCCCTCCCTGCCGAGAAATTCCCGCAGCGGGCTCGGCTCCACCCACTCGGTGACCGGGGATGCCGGGTCGAGCAGCGTCGCCTTCATGCGCTCGCCGTCGGTGCGATACCACTCCGACTCCGGCGTCACGAATCCCTTCTTGTCCACCCGGAGGCGGACCGGCTCCGGCATCACGCCGCGCATTGCCTCCCGCAGGAACGGTTTGGTCCATCCATCCCGCAGCTTGTAGGCCCCCGGCATGCGCAGGAAGAGCTCGACCAGGCGGTAGTCGAGAAACGGGGTGCGCGCCTCGATCGAGAAGGCCATCGAGTTCCGGTCTTCGTGGCGCAGCAGCGACTGCAGCGAGCCGAAGAGGTCGTCGTGGATGGTCTCCTGGAAACCGGCGGGCACCGAACGCGCCCGTGCGACGGCGAACTCCGGCCGGATCATGCCGGCGAGACGTCGCCCCCGAAGTCCGGTCAGTCCGAGACTGTGGTACAGCATCTTGGACAGCGTGCGGGTCGCGGGCTCCGTCGCCGACAACAGTCCCGTGCTCCGCATCAGGTTGAGCTCGCGCCACGCACGGGCAGGCTGACCGCTCCTCACCAGCCCGGCAAGGTAGAGAGGGATGAAGGTGTGATACCCCGGCATCGCCTCGTCCGCGCCCTGGCCGTCGAGAAGCACCGTGACCCCGCTCTCCCGCGCCAGGCGCATCACGTTCCACTGGGCGTAGATCGACGTGGTCCGGAACGGCTCGTCCTGATGCCAGGCCAGCTGTGGCATCTCCTCCCAGAGGCAGCGCAGGTCGGGGAATACCCGGTGAGGCTCGACCCCGGCCGAAGCGACGATCTGCGCGGCGAAGTCCCATTCGTCGAAGCGGGGGTCCGCGAAGCACGACGTGAAGGTGTGCTGGCGCCCATCCGGGCTCCGCTGCCGCAGGAGTCCGTTGGCCAGCAGGACGATCGTCGAGGAGTCGAGCCCGCCGCTCAGGCAGGAGCCGACCGGGACGTCACTCCGGAGCCTGAGCTGCACGGCGTCGTGCAGCAGCGCGGTGAACTCGTGCTGGTAGTCCGCCAGACGGCCGTCCGGGCGCATGGCGGTGGTGCGCGCCGGGTCGTACCAGCGCTCAGGCCTGATCGCGGCCACGCCGTCTGCGATTCGCCACCGGATCGCATGCCCGGGCTGGAGCTGGCGCACGCCCTCCACGCAGGTTCGCTCGGAGAGATTCACCTCGCCGTACAGCAGAAAGCGGGCGACCTCCCCCCGATCGGCCCGCCCCGTGCCCATGCCGGCGACATGGAGCTGCTTGATCTCGGAGGCAAAGCCGAACCGGTCGCCGGCGATCGCGTAGTAGAACGGCTTCACCCCGAAGCGATCCCGGGCGACGAACAGCACCCCTTCGACCGCATCGTAGATGGCGAGGCCCCACATCCCGTTGAACCGGCCGAGGCACCCGGGCCCCCATTCGGCGAACGCGGCGAGAATGACTTCGGTGTCGGTGCTGGTCCTGAACACCGCGCCCCGGGCGTGCAGCTCGGCCCGCAGCTCCAGGTAGTTGTAGACCTCGCCATTGAACACCAGCCAGTACCGGCCGTCGGCCGAGCCCATCGGCTGATGGCCCACGGCGCTCAGGTCGATGATCGACAGCCGCCGGAACCCCAGCACCACGCCGCCGGAGCCGAGCGGACCCCCGGAGTTCGACGAGATCGTCTTTCCTGTCGGCAGGGCACCCGCGTGATCCACCGCCCCCCAGCAACCAAATCCCTCGTCGTCGGGCCCACGGTAGCTCACCACGTCGGTCATCGCTTTCACGACGCGGGCGTCCAACGGCCCTCCTACCCTCGCCATCCCGGCCAGGCCACACATGAGGCCGCTCCCTTCGCCACCGCGCATTCGGCCCGCAGTTGCATCGCGAATACCATGCCCTGCCGCCTCGTCACACCCGGGGGATTTCGACGAAACGGCCTAACATGATAAGGGCCAGTCGGTTTCCCGTCTGGCCGGCTGAAGTATACCGAAGGCGGCGGGGGGGGACAATCGGCGCGACCCGGTATCCGACACTACTCCGAGTGAGCTGTTCCATACCACCGCTGGACCCACTCCCGGTAGCTCCCGTCCATCACGCCCCGCCACCACGACTCGTTCGCGAGATACCAGTCGAGCGTCTTCCTGATCCCGGTCTCGAAGCTCTCCTTCGGCACGAAGCCGAGCTCGCGCTCGATTTTCGATGCGTCGATGGCGTAACGGCGGTCGTGTCCCGGACGGTCCTTCACGAAGGTCACCAGCGTGTTGGTCTTCGCGCCCTTTGCCGCGGGGGCCGAGGGAAAGCGGGCCGCCAGCCGAGCATCCGCGGCGAAGGCCTCATCCACCAACCGGCAGAGCAGGCGCACGATGTCGATGTTCTTCCACTCGTTTCGGCCGCCGACGTTGTAGGTCTCGCCCAGCCTTCCCGAGGTGGCGACCAGCTCCACTGCCCGGCAATGGTCGTCCACGTACAGCCAGTCCCGCACGTTGAGCCCGTCGCCGTACACTGGCAGTGGACGGCCCTCGAGGGCGTTCACCAGCATGAGCGGGATCAGCTTCTCGGGAAAGTGATAGGGGCCGTAGTTGTTGGAGCAGTTGCTCGTGGTGACCGGAAGTCCGTACGTGTGATGGTAGGCGCGAACGAGATGGTCCGACGCCGCCTTGCTCGCGGCGTACGGCGAATTGGGGGCGTATGGCGTGTCCTCGCAGAACGGCGGATCGTCGGCCCCGAGCGACCCGTACACCTCGTCGGTCGAGACGTGATGAAACCGGTTCCCCGTGCCTCCCTTCCCTTCCTCCAGCCACACCCGCTGCGCCGCCTTGAGCAACTCGTGGGTCCCGGCCACGTTGGTCTCGATGAACGCGTCGGGACCGACGATCGAGCGGTCCACGTGCGACTCAGCCGCAAAGTGGACCAGCAGTGTGATCTCGCGCTCGCGCAGCAGCCGCTCGGCGAGTCCCGGAGTGCGGATGTCACCGTGCACGAGCTCGAAGCCGCGGTGCGATCGCACCGGCTCCAGGCTGGCGAGATTGCCGGCGTAGGTCAGCGCATCGAGCACCACGATCCGATCGGCGGGATGGGTCCGCACCCAGTGATGCACGAAGTTGGCGCCGATAAAGCCGGCTCCTCCGGTCACGAGCAGACTAGCCACGCGGCATCCCCTGGAGCATGAGCCGGAGATTCTCCCGCCAGTGCGGCGCGGGCCGGCCTAGGGCGGCCCAGGTGGCGGTCTTGTCGAGAACGCTGTACGGCGGGCGGACTGCGGCCGTCGGATAGTCGGCGGTCATGATCGGGCGAACCGGCACGGCACGATCGAGCATCCCGAGTGCCAGCGCCTCCTCCTGAATCGCCACCGCGAAGTCATACCAGCTCGCCACGCCGGCGTCGGTCCAGTGATGAACGCCGCGCATCCTGGCGTCATCTGCCCCCTGCCAGAGCGCTTCGGCCAGGCCCCGCGCCCATGTCGGGCTGCTCACCTGATCGCTCACCACTCCCACCGATTCCTTCTCCCACATCAGCCTGAGCATATTGAGCACGAAATTCTTCCGGTGCGCCGAGTACACCCACGCCGTTCGCACCACGAGCGCCGAGCCCTCGGAGATGCGTAACACCTCGCGCTCGCCCTCGAGCTTGGTCCGCCCGTAGACGCCGAGCGGGTTCGTGGGGTCGTCCGGAGCGTATGGACGGCCCTGGCGGCCATCGAAGACGAAGTCGGTGGAAACGTGGACCATGCGGACGCCCCCTTCGCGGGCGACCCTCGCCACGTTCGCGGCGCCCCGGGTGTTCACGGCTGCCGCACGCTCCGAGTCCGACTCGGCGGCGTCCACCCCCGTATACGCCGCGGCGTTGATCACGAAGCTCGGCCGCTCGCGCTGGAAGACGTAGCGGGTGACCGCCTCGTCGGTGACGTCGAGCGCATCACTCCCGCAGGCCACCACGCGCCATCCCTTCGGTGCGGAGGCCTGGAGCTCGAGACCGAGCTGGCCGTCGGCGCCGGTAATGATGGCCGTGCGCTCCCGTGGCAAGCTCACGGGTACGTGTCGGCGACGCGAAAGGCCGCGCCGGCCGCGTCCTTCGCCGAGAGGAGAGGAGCGCCGCCCGCCAGCGGCCACTCCACACCGACATCGGGGTCGTCCCACCGGAGAGTACGGTCGTGATCGGAAGCGTAGAGATCGGTGCACTTGTAGAGCAGGTCGGCCGACTCGCTCAGCACGTAGAAGCCGTGGGCGAACCCGGGCGGCACCCAGAGCTGCCGGTGGTTTTCCGCGGAGAGCACCGCGCCCACCCAGCGCCCGAAGGTGAGCGACGAGCGGCGGAGGTCCACCGCGACGTCGAAGACTTCGCCGGCCGCCACCCGCACGAGCTTTCCCTGCGGCTGCTGAATCTGGTAGTGGAGCCCGCGGAGGGTACCCCGGCCGGAACGACTATGGTTGTCCTGCACGAAGGGGAGGTCGATCCCCGCGGCCCTGTAGCGCTGCTCGTGCCATGCCTCGAGAAAGAATCCGCGTGCATCCGCGCGTACCACCGGCTCGATGAGGAGGACGCCGGGGATGGCGGTCTGAATGACGTTCACGGCCCGCCGGCTTCGGTGAGGAGGCCGAGGAGGTAGCGTCCGTAGGCCGTCATCTTGATCGGCTCGGCAAGGCGCTCGACCTGCTCCGCCCCGATATACCCCATCCGGAAAGCGACCTCCTCGGGGCAGGAAATCTTGAGGCCTTGCCGCTGCTCGATGGTCTCGATGAAGAGGCTCGCCTGCAACAGCGACTCGTGGGTGCCGGTGTCGAGCCACGCGGTGCCCCGCCGGAGCACCTCGACCTCGAGCTCGCCCTTCCGAAGGTACCACGCATTGACGTCGGTGATCTCCAGCTCGCCGCGCGCCGAGGGCCTGATCTCGCGCGCCACGTCCACCACCCGGTTGTCGTAGTAGTAGAGACCGGTGACGGCGTAGTTGGAGCGGGGCTGCACCGGCTTCTCCTCGATGCCGATCGCCCGATGATTCGCGTCGAATTCGACCACGCCGTACGCACCGGGATTCTGGACATGGTAGCCGAAGACGGTGGCGCCCGTTGCCCGTGCCGCCGCGCGCTGGAGGGTGTGGCTGAGTCCCTGGCCGTAGAAGATATTGTCGCCGAGGACGAGACAGGCGGGATCGCGGCCGATGAACTCGCGCCCGATGATGAACGCCTGGGCAAGCCCGTCAGGCGACGGCTGCTCGGCGTAGGAGATCGACAATCCCCACTGCGCCCCATCGCCGAGCAGGCCCTGAAAGGCCGGAAGATCGTGCGGCGTCGAGATGAGGAGGATGTCCCGCGTGCCGCCCAGCATCAGCGTGGAGAGCGGATAGTAGATCATCGGCTTGTCGTACACCGGGAGGAGCTGCTTGCTGACCGCGCGGGTGACCGGATGAAGCCGGGTTCCCGATCCGCCGGCGAGGATGATGCCCTTGCGCAGCCCCGCCGGGGAGGGGGTCGGGCCGCTAGTACTCAAGAGGCAGTGCGACCCGCCGGCCATCGCGCGCCGACAGGTAGGTGGCGATCAGGATCTCGAGCGAGCGGAGCCCCTCTCGGCCGTCGGTTTCCGGTATCGCTTCACCACGCAGCGAATTGATGACGTTGTCGTAATAGAGGGGATGCCCGAAGCCGTACACCGAAGTGGTCTCGTAGCTTGCCCGCTCCACCGCCTCGTCGTCGGGATCGGAGTCGGCAAAGATCCAGTGCTCGATCTTGTTCACCGCCACGCCGCTGACGCGCACCGTCCCCGTCTCGCCGATCACGGTGATCGACCCCTCGAGATTTTTCGGATAGGTGAGCATCGTGACGTTCATCGAGCCGAGCGCTCCAGTGCGCCACCGGACGCTGACGACACCGGTGTCCTCCACCTGGATGTTCCGCGCGAGGGTGGCGGTGTACGCCTGGACGCTCTCCACCGGGCCGATGAGCCAGTCGAGGAGATCGACGTAATGACTCGCCTGGTTCATGAAGGCGCCGCCGTCGAACTCCCAGGTGCCGCGCCAGGGCGCGCTGTCGTAGTACGCCTGCGGACGGCTCCAGAAGACGTTGATGTTCACCATGTAGATGCGGCCGAAGCGGCGCTTCTGGACGGCGCGCTTGAGGAGCTGCAGCGTGGCATTGCGCCGGTTCTGCTTCACGACGAAGAGGCGCACGCCCGCATCGTCGCACGCGCGCACCAGAGCATCGGCCTCCTCGAGGCGCGTCGCCATGGGCTTCTCGCAGATCACCTGCAGCTTGCGCTCCGCCGCGAGAATTCCCTGCTTCGGATGCAG
>JBOHSC010000282.1:0-14028 GCA_050733115.1 Gemmatimonadales bacterium | reverse complement strand
GCCGCGAAGTGCTCGGGTAGTGAGGTCATGGGATGGGAATTTACACGGACGACGCGGGTTAGTGGGTCACCTGCCGCGCGACGTCCTACGGCCAGTCGATGAGCGGCGCCGGAGCCGGAGTGAACATGAGGCGCCCCTGGACCGACGCGAGATTGGAGAAGAGATCCGAACGGTGGCGCCGCTCCACCGCTGCCCTCCAGACGTACGACCCGCTCAGGAACCTGGCGCCGGAGTACCAGAACGTCACCGCGTCGGTAAGAGGGTCGTAGGCGAAAGAGGCTCGGTAGACGATGTCCCGGAACTCGGGGATCAGGCCCTTTACGATCACCGGCCGCTCGACTCTCTGCCAGGTGACCCCGTCGGCGCTGGTCGCAAGGAACACGGCGGGAGTGGTGCACTCCGTGGACGTCTTCACATTGTAGACCGCCCAGAACTGCTCGAGGTCCGGAATCCACTCCACGTCGATGTGCCACGGCCAGAGGTCGCCGCCGGTCAGGTCGGTCATCTGCGGATCGGACCAGACGATCCCGTCGGTCGAGCGGCGTACCTCGACCACCGTGCTCGACGCCCCGCAGCCCGACGGTCCCGAGTTCACCGACCACATCCACCAGTCCCCCGCACCACGTCGCACGATCGACGGGCTCACCAGATTGTGACTCGGCGCCCTTGCCACCTCGACCGCGGGTCTCCAGGTGATTCCATCGGGGGAACGCAGGAGATGCACGAGGTTGGCGCCCGACACCTGCCGGTAATAGAGCCAGAGCTCCTTCGCATCCGGCTCGTAGAGGAGGTCGGGATCGGAGAGATACCCCGACTGCGGAATCACCACCGGATTCGGGGCGCCGGCCTCGAGAAGCCAGGTGTCGGGGCGTTTCCCGGCGAACAGCGAGGGATTCTCGAACCTCGCGTCGCCCTGGAAATAGGGCGTGATCGCGAGATGGCCCGCCGTGCCGAAGCGGCCCGCCGGCGTGCCGGCATAGTCGGGATGAACCACTTGTCCGGAGCCGTCGAAGGTCGAAATGGTGAGCACCTGCGGCTGATCGAAGGGCAGCGCGTCGGGCGACTCGGCGACGGCGGTGATCACGGCCGGTTCCGCACCTCCCAGCGACGCCGTCGCGGTGCGCAGCCCTTCTTCCGAGCCGAGAATCCAGCGGGCCCGTGAGACCCCGCTCTCGTCGGTCACGGTATTCAATGGGGAGAGGAGTCCCCCGCCGTCGGCATGCCACTCTACCCGCTCGCCGCGCAGCGGATGTCCCGACTCGTCCTGCACGGTGACCGTCACCGGCTCGGGGAGCACCGTTCCAACCCGCGCCACCTGCCGGTCGCCGCCGGTGACGCGGACCTCGCGCACGGTGCGCGGCCCCTGGTCACTGCAGGCGGCCAGGGATGCGACGAGGAACACCGAAAGGAAGACTCTCATGGTCCTCAGTAGACCTGGCGCGCGCGTCCGACGTGACAGACGAATTGGGGTGACTTCGAAACCGCACCCTTTTGACCGACGTCGGGTGTGAAGGGTTGCCTCCTTTTGCCGAGGACGAGCAAACATGAGAGTCGGTTTCGAGGCCGGCGCGGCCGCCGTGGCGATCGCGCTGACCATCGTGGCCGCCGCCACCGGCGCGCCCGACATCCCGCAGATGTTCCGCGGCGACGCCGCCCACCGCATCGACGCCGCCACCGGCCGTCTCGCCTGGCGCACCGACAAGGAGCGCTGGCGATTCTCGACCGAGGGTCTGGTGTGGTCATCTCCCCCGGTGGCCGCCGACAGCGTCCTGTTCCGGCGCTACCTCGGCGCCGGCGGCAAGGTCGTCTGGCTCGGCACGCCACCCTTGATCTGGCCGCGCGACGTGAAGACCGGGGACCTCTCCTACGACCAGGTCGATGGCGGAGCCGCGAAGCAGCTGCTGGGAGTGGACTTCAGGCGAAGCAACTTCGACACCTGGGGCAACACCGCCACGGCGGAGGGGAGGAGGTGGGGGCTGTCGGGATGGTGGGAGGCGTCGTGGTTGGTCGATCCCGCCGGCGTGACCGACGTTCTTTCCCTTGACGACAACGGCCTGGCGGGGAGCTGGGCGAAGCATTACGGTGGCCCGGTAGGCACCGGGTTCGTGCGGATCAGCGGCGAATCATGGAGCGGCGGTCCGGCGCCCCACTACGCCCAGATCCCGACCGTTGCGGAGTACCGGCCTATGCCGGCCCGTTGAAGGCGGGATCGCTGGCCCGCGTCCGAAGCTCCGTCTCACCACCGCGGTACCATCCCCCCCGGAACTCGAAGTGGCGCTCGTCGAGAATACGGCTGTTGAGCGCGTCGGTTCCCAGTTGCTGAACCTGCCAGAGGAGCACCTTGGCCCCCATCTCGGCGGCAGTCTCCCAGATTCCCGGAACGAGAGGGGGATAGAGTTCGGCAAACTCCAGCTTGAGCCGGGCTTCCCGGGCCGTAAACTCCATGGCCACCTCTGGGGGGTATGGTGCGATCGTGCAAGTCGGGGGTTCGGGGACGGTGCAATCTGTAGGCTTCCCTTCCTTCGCACCAGAGGCAAACCACCGTATCGAGACCCCTCCCGGACTTCCCCCGACGCTGCGAAGTTTCCCTCCGCCTCATGCCCAGAGCCGTCATGCGCATCGCGGTGGTGTTCGACACCCCCTACGGGGGGTGGGACCATCCCGATCACGAACGACAGATGACCACCGAGGTCGCGGCGTGGAAACACGACGAGCCCGAAATGGAGTATCAGATCGCCGACGCCCTGCGCCGGCGGGGCCACGAGGTCTATCTGCTCGGGGTCCGGGATGATCTCGACTACCTCGTCGCCTCGCTCGGCGAGCTGAGGCCGGAGCTGGTGTTCAACGCGGTCGAGGCGTTCCACGGAAATCCCACCCTGGAATACCTCGTCCCCGGAATGCTCGAGGCGGAGGGGTATCGCTACACCGGCTCGCCGCCGCTGGCACTCCTCGTCTCTCGCAACAAGGCGATGAGCAAGAAGGTGCTGGCCTACCACGGCATCCGGGTCCCCCGCTTCGTGACCTACCGGCCCGGCGAGAAGCCAGCGGCAGCGCCCCAGCTTCGATTCCCCCTCATCGTGAAGCCGCTGCAGTCCGATGCATCCGTGGGAATCGCGCAGGCGTCGGTGGTCCAGGACCTGGCGTCGCTCAACGAGCGGGCGGCCATGGTGCACGAGCGATTCCAGCAGCCGGCCATCGCCGAAGAGTTCGTGGACGGCCGCGAGCTCTACGTGAGTCTCGTCGGCAACGGCGACGACCTGGACATCCTCCCGATCACCGAAATGGTATTCGACAAGAGGAAAACCAAGCCGGAGGAGCGCATCGCCACCCAGTCGGCCAAGTGGGACGAGGGGTATCGCGAGCGGAAGGGCATCCGCAACGTCTTCGCCCGCCCTCTCGCCGCTGGGGTCCGGACCCGGATCGAGGAAGTGTGCCGGACCGCATTCCGGTCGCTCTGGCTCCGCGACTACGCGAGGCTCGACGTCCGGGTGGCCGCCGACGGCGAAGTCTGGTTCCTGGAGGCCAACGCCAACCCATTCATCAGCTACGGGCACGACATGGCCAACGCGGCCGACAAGGCGGGCATGGATTACTACCGGTTCGTGCAGCGGCTGGTAGACGAGGCGGTGGACCGCTATGGCGACGCGTAAGCGCCGGGAGCGGGCGCCGACCCCCGAGCTCCGCTGCATCTGCGGGTACCAGCTGCACCGCTACTGGCCGCACTGCCCGAACTGCGCGCGGGCGCAGCAGTGGCGCGACACGGAAAGCGTGACCGGCGCCGAGTGCTACAGTTGCGGCTGGGTGGTGTCCGACACGTTCTCGTTCTGTCCCTGGTGCGGCGTGGACATCCGCGAGGAGGGGTACTCCTCGAAGGAGCCGCTCAAGGCGCCCCGCGGATTCAGGATGGACGCTCGCTGTGATTGGGGGTGCGGCGGCGGCGTGCAGTATCCGATGAACCACTGCCCCTGGTGCGGGCGCAAGCAGTCGTGGAGCGACGAAGACGAATTCGAGGGGGAATGCCCGCACTGCAATCGCGGCGCAGACGACTGGATGAACTATTGCCCCTGGTGTGGACAGGACGCTACGGGCCGCGACCTCATTCCCCGCGCGCTCACCCGCGTGCGGCGGCTGCTGCTGGTCTCCCGCGTTCGCGATTGGGGATACCGGGTGCTGCTCCGGCCGGGCATTTCGGGAGTGGACCCCCAATGGCCGAAAATCGTGGAGATCGAGCAGCGCTACGTGGTAGGCAAGCGGCGGCGAGACGAGATCCCGTGGACGATGCTGGTGGGCCTGATCACCCACGAGCTGGGGCACAGTTTTCTTTATCATCACTGGGACTGGACGCGGAGCCGCCGCTTCCTCCACGCCTTCGGCGAGGTGGACAAGGCCTACCGCGGCATGGACAACAGCTGGGTGTATTTCCAGCGGCGCCGGGTGGCGATTGCCCCGCGGGACTTCGTGAGCGCCTACGCCGCGAAGCATCCACAAGAAGACTTCGCGGAGACGTTCCGGTTCTACGTGACTCGGCGCGGGCGGCTGCGGGAGCTGTTCGCGGAGTTCGGGCGGAAGCGCAAGGGGGTGCTGCTCTACGAGAAGTTTCTGGTGGTGCACGACTTCGTGCGCGCGCTGCGCGGGTGGACCTGAGCGCGCGCTCGTTGCCGTCGGGTGTGCTCATTGCCGTCGCGTGCGGCAGCGGCTCGATCACCCCCTAGCCGGCCACCCCGGCATCGCGCAGCACTTCCATCGCCGCGTTACGCCCGTTGATCGCGATCACGCTCCCGCCCGGATGGGTTCCCGCCCCGCACAGATACACCCCAGCCATCGGCGTCCGGGCGGCCAGCCGTCGGTCCCACATATACTCCGGCAGAATCTCCCCCTGGAAAATCTGTCCGCCGGTGAGCCCAACCCGCCGCTCGATGTCGGGCGGCCCGAGCACTTCCATCGCCATGATCGCCGCCGGCAGATTGCTGCAGAATCGCCCGATCGAATTCACCACCACCTGCCCCACCTCCATCCGTCGCGAGTCCCAGCTTCCCTCCCTGAACGTGTTCGGCACGTACTGCGCGAACACGCTGAGCGTGTGAATCCCTGGGGGCGCCACCCCGGCGTCGAACACCGTCTGGAGATACAGCTCGTTCCACGTCCGCGGCGGCATCAGCCCGTCGTTGGCGGCGCGGTGATGGTTCCGCCACTCCTCTTTCGAGAGCGGTGTGTTCACCTGCCCCGTGTGGTGCGGCTCCATCGTGCCCGGGCGCGCGGTGAAGTTGGGCAGCTCGGTGAGCGTCAGGTTCACCTTCACCGTCACCCCAATGGTCGGCACCTCCCGCACCCTGCGCGCCCATGCCGGATCGGCCGATCCACCGAGCAGGGACACCGTCACTCTCGGATCGGCGTTCGAGATCACCCTCGGCGCCTGCAGCCGCTCACCCGACTCGAGCTCCACCCCTTCGCCGGGGAGGATCCGCGCCACCTTCACGCCGGCCGCCACCACCGCCCCGGCCTCGCGCGCGATGTCGCAGAGGATGAACGAGATCATTCCCATTCCGCCCTGGACGTAGCCCCACGTCCCGGGCATCCCGTCCATGCGGCCGGAGGCGTGGTGATAGTAGACCGACGCGGTGCCGGGATCGTGCGGGCTCGCGTTGGTGCCGATCACCCCCTGGCCCAGGTAGGCGAGGTGCATGCGCTCGTCGGACATGTACCGCTCCACCATCTCCACCATCGACCATTCGAACAGCAGCGCCTCCGCCTCCTTGTCGCCCCGGAGACGGCGCACGAGCTCCTCGCGCGAGGGCGAAGGCCCGATCCAGACGTCTCCGGCGCTGTCGGGGCGGAGCGCGTCTCGGAGCCGCCGCTTCACCGCCACCATCTCCCGCCATCCCTTCAAGTCGCCCGGCGCGAAGCGGCGAATCTCTTCCTCGCACTTCGCGTCGTCGTTCCAGAGCTGGATGCTGCTGCCGTCCTCGAACGGCACGAACATCCCACCTTCGGCTGGAGTCCACCGGAATCCATGCCCCGGCAAGTCGAGCTCGCGCATGACGAGCGGATGCAGGAGCCCGACGACATAAGCGCAGGGGGAAATTCGCACCCCCGGCCACGGCTCCTCCAGCGTGCAGGCGCCGCCGATGACGTCGCGCGACTCGAGTACCAGGACGCGTCGGCCGGCGCGGGCGAGATATGCCGCACAGGTGAGTCCGTTATGTCCCGCGCCGACCACGATCGCGTCCCACCGGCGTGCGGCAAGTTCACGCACCGGCTCGGGGAGGCCGATCCGTCCGAGGACGGCAGCTGTGGGACTCGGGTGGTTGGGTCTGGTCATGGTGGGCCTTGGAGCTTAGTGTTGCGTTCACACGACGCAATGGGAAGGACCACCCCGCCAGGAGGTATCTCATGGCCGATCGCGTACGCAAAGTCAGCTACTGCTACCCTGTCGTCCCGCATCGCGCCGGGCAGGCAGCGCGCGCCCTCGCGGCGCTCAAAGAGGCGGGCGTCGATCTCCAGGTCATCCACGGCTTCCCCACCCGTGGCGGCAAGGCGCAGATCGATCTCGTCACCGACGACATGGCGGGGCTTCGCAGGGTCGCCGCCAAGAACGGCTGGCGGCTGAGCGCAGCAAAGCGGGCGTTCCTGTTTCAGGGCAGCGACAAGCCCGGCGCGGTGCACAAGCACCTCAACAAGCTGGCCGAGGCCGGAATCAGGATCACCGCGGCCACCGGCATCGCGGCCGGCGGCGGGCGATACGGGATGGTCCTGTGGGTTCGGCAGAACGACTACGCGAGAGCGGCGCGCGCCCTCGGCGCACGCTGACGGAGGTCACCCTCGACCGGTGGCGATCACCCACACCCCCCACGCCACCAGGAGGAGTCCCGTGGCCCGGCCGAGCCCACGCCCGCCGGGCCCGACCTTTTCGGCGAGCACGAAGATCGCGATCGCCGCCACCCAGAGCAGGTTCATCACCCCCGCCACGAAGAGCAGCGCCATGAGCATCGCGCAGCAGCCGACACAGAAGCTGCCGTGTCGGATGCCCATGATCAACGCCCCCCGAGTCCCCTCCCGCCATTCCGACGACAGAAAGCCGAGCGGGGACCGGCAGTGCGAGAGACAGACGTCCTTGATCGGCAGCCACTGATAGACGCCCGCGCCGATCAGAAGTCCGCCCCCGAGCCATCGGCTCGCGCTCACCATCGCCGGAGAGAGCAGGGCCGCCTCGTGCAGCTTCCACTGCGCCACCGCGGCGAGCGTGGCGTACCCGGCCCAGGTCAGCAGATACCCCAGTGTGAATACCGCGGCCGACGCGGTGGGAACTCCCCGCGCCTTCCGCCCGCGGGCAACCGAAGCGAAGAGGAGGATGGTAGGAGCGGCGGAGGGGAGCATCATGGCGACCATCATCACGATCCACATCGGCACCAGCCAGCCGAGTGCCGGCGCACCCGACGTGCCGGACATCGGCATCGCCATGGCGGCGTGGGGTGACATCATCCGCGACATGCGCATGATGTACACCCACGCGATCACCGTGACGGTGGCGAGCCCGGCTGCCAGCACGAGCCGGTCGCGCCGAAGCGCGCCTTCGAGCACTATTGCTGGTTAGTCCAGGTGGGAGTGGAGTAGCTCGCGAAGCCGCCGCCGTGGTGGAACTCGATCGGCCCGTACTTGGCCTCGAGCACGGTGGTGCTCGTGACGTTGCCCGTGTTCCAGAAGAAGCCGCCCTTGGGATAGACGATCTGGACCTCCTTTTCCTGACCCGAGACCGCGTCGAGGATCGGCGTCTGCCGCATTTCCAGCACCCCAGGAATCCGGAAACTCGACTTGGTGCCGCTGACCGTCATCTCGATCGGCTTCCGCACCGGCCCTTCGAGCACGGCGATCGTCCCGGCCAGCGCCTCCCACGGCATCCCGCCCGCCTGGCCCGAGAGAATCATGGTGATGGCGTCGGCCTGTGCCTGCTTGGCCTTCTCGTCGATGAACACCACGACGGTGCCGTTGCCCTCGTGGAACGCCTTGGGATACATGGCGGCGACGATATACCGGACGCCCGTCAGCGAGACCTCGCCGTACTTGCCTTCCTTCACCTCGCCGCCGATCATCGCCTCGCAGCCCCCCTTGTCGGGAAAGCCGCTGAACTGACAGTTACAGCCATGGTTGCAATTGCAGCCTTCGATGTTATGGACAGTAATGCGGTAGGGAACCTGTGCCATTGTATGCCTCCTGTAGGTGCGCCAAATATGTGGGGCCACCACCCTGGCGGAAAGACTGAATTAGGATTGTCCGACATGACCGAGCGTCTCTACTACACCGATTCCTACCTCAGGCAGTTCGCCGCCTCGGTGCTCGAAAGCGCCGACGGCGGGCGACGCGTATACCTCGACCGCACGGCATTTTACCCCACCTCCGGTGGTCAGCCCTTCGACCTCGGCGACCTGGGCGGCTCCCCGGTCGTCGACGTCGTGGACGAAGGGGAGCGCATCGCCCACCTCCTGGCGGCGCCGGTTACCGGGATCCGCATCAACGGCCGGGTGGACTGGACCCGCCGTTTCGATCACATGCAGCAGCACACCGGCCAGCACCTTCTTTCCGCCGTCATCGCCGACCGGTTCGGCCACGCCACGGTCAGCGTGTACTTCGGAGCCGACGCCTCCACCCTCGACCTCGACACCGGGACGATCCCACCGGATCTGGTAGCGGAAGCGGAGCGGCGCGCCAACGAGGTGGCAACGGAAAATCGCCCCGTGCGTGTGAGCTTCGAGGACGCCGCGACCGCCGCCGCCCTTCGCAAGGCATCCGATCGAGAGGGTACCCTCCGAATCGTCGCTATCGACGATCTCGATCGCAGCGCCTGCGGCGGCACCCACGTGCGGGCCACCGGCGAGATCGGGCCGATCCTCATTCGCAAGGTCGAGAGGGTCAAGCAGCTGGTGCGGCTGGAGTTTCTCTGCGGCGGGAGAGCGGTGCGGCGCGCGAGAGGTGACGGCGATCTGCTCGCCCGGCTCTCCACGGTCTTCTCCGCGGCGCCCGCTGAGCTCCCATCACTGGTCGAGCGCCAGCGGATCGAGCTCAAGGAATCGGTAGCGGAGAAACGTCGCCTGGAGGAGCAGCTCTCTGCCTATCGCGCGGCGGAGCTCTACGCGGCGGCCTCACCGGGCGCGGACGGGAGGCGCCTCGTCGTGGTCCGGGAGGAGCACGGACCGGCCGACCGCCTCCGAACACTCGGCCAGGCGGTCGCACGGTTCCCCGGCGCGGTCTTCATCGCCGTGGTCGCCAATCCGCTGGGTGTTCTTCTCGCCACCGCCGATGATTCGGGAGTCGATGCGGGGAAGACCCTCAGAACGGCGCTGGAGCAGACGGGGGGACGCGGCGGCGGGAACGCCCGCCTCGCTCAGGGCAGTGTTCCCGATCGAGCGGGCTTGGAAACGGTGGTGCGGACGATCTCGAGGTGATTATCCCCGCCATGCGATTCGAGCGTCTCGAGGCTACTCCTCACTCTTCGTACTCGTCCCACCCATCTGAGTCTCGAGTGCCCCGCCCAGATCTACCCCTTCGGCGCCGAGAAGGCGGAACAGCTCCCACTCCGCCGCCCGCGCCACATGAATCCGCCTGCCGTTGTACATGAGCGAGATCACCAGCACACCGTCGGTGCGTCCGAGATAACCGGCGAGTGTCGCTACCTGATCGAGCGTGCCGGTCTTGGCGTGCACGACGCCACGGCTCATCGAGCCGCGGAGCCGTCGCAGCGTCCCGGTGCCGTTGGCGGGAAGGAGCAGCGGGAAGCGCGCGTTGCCGGGGAGCTGGGGGTAGCGCGCCAGATAGAGCATCTGGGTGAGCGGGCTGATCCGATTGAGATCGCTGAGGCCGCTTCCGTCCACGAACTGGACTCGCGCCTGGGGGCCCACAACCTCGCGCACGTGCTGAGTCACCAGGCCGGGTCCCGTGGTCTGGCTGCCGGCGGCCCACTGCAGCATCAGCTCGGCGCCAATGTTGAGGCTGCGGCGGTTCACTTCGGTCGCCACGCTATCGAACGGCGCCGACTCAACTTGCGCCAGCACCGACGTCGTCTGGGGCGCGAGGGCAACCGGCCCGCCGGGCTCGATCCAGCGGATTCCGGCGTGCTCGAGCGCCGCCGCCCACGCCGTGGCAAGGAGTCTCGACGGATCGTGCGCTACCGCCGAAATGCCCGCGGTGCGTCTCCCGACTCCCACCCGTCCCACCAGGGTCCAGCCGCCGTCGATGGTAGGCACCAGTGACAGCCGGCTCGCGCTCCCGTCCACCGTGGTCGCGGCGATCCGGAGGAGATGCTCGACTCCTTCGGGATAGGCGCTCACGAGCATCGGCGGTGCGCCGACTTCGCGGCCGGGCCGGAAAGTCAGGGAGATGGTGTTCTCGTGCAGCGCGACGGGACCGACCGGCGGGGCGAAGAGCTGTCCCTCGAACTCGGTGGACCATGCCGCCGGATAGTGCGATGCGGCCGGGCCGGTGAGGCTGGTCAGCGCGAGCGGTCCTTGCAGCACCCGGACGCCACGGGCCCGGAGACGCCGCGCCAGCTCCCGCAGCTTGGGACCGTCGCGGCCGGTGCGCTCGAGCGTCCAGTCGCCGCCGAGCTCGACCGCCCAGGTGCCGAGCCAGCGACCGGAGTCGCGGTCGAGCACACCGTCGCCTACCACGCGTGTGGTGATGCGGGAGCTTCCGCCCATGCGTGAGCGAGAGAAGCCGGTGGTGAAGAGCTTGGCCGTGGAGGCCGGGATGAGCTCCTGTTCGGGGCTCACGCTCCAGAGCAGGCGGCCGCCCATCGTCCCGATCGCGATGCCCCAGTCGCCACTCGCGGTCCTCTCTGAGACCCGGCGATACCAGTCGTCGAGGCTCGTGAGCTCGCGCGCAGAGAGTCCCTGCGCGTGCAGCGCCGGGCCCGGCAGGGCGGCGAGGCACAGCACGAGTGCTACCAGCGTCCGGTGGAGACGTCGGGTCATTGAGATCTCGAGAGGGGTGGGCGGGCGAATCGGCCAACCGATTGTGGGAGCTTAAAGGGCAAGCGGCGGGCCACCGGTCAAGCCATTCTACCACAATGACTTGGACTTCACCTTCGAGCCTGGCGGGAGGCGTTTCGCGAGTCATGCGGGCGGCGTCCAAGTGCCTTGATCCTTGACGGTTTCAGATCCGGGCGGTAGGCTAGCCTACCTTCCCCACAGCTTGAGTGCCGTTCGAGGTGTCCCACAACATCCGGAGGTGTTGCATGGATCTCCTGCTCGCGCTGGGCATCAGTATCGGCGTTTTGATCGCCGGTTGGACTTACGTCGCGCTCGGGCCCGCCGCGCTTCCCGTCTGGGCCGGCATCATGGCGTGGGGGTGCTTCTTCGCGGCCGGCGGCAAGACCACCGGGTTGATGAAGACCGTGGCGTCCAACCTGTCGGGAGTACTGTGGGCCTTTCTCGCCCTGCAGGTCGCGACCCGGCTCGGCGGCGGCACGCCGATTCTGTCGGTCGCGGTTGGCGTCGCGGCACTCATCATGGTGCTACAGGCCAAGATTCCCACTCTGAGCTTCATTCCGGGTTCCTTCATCGGCGCCGCCACCGCGGTGAGCGTGGTGGTGGGAGCCAACGGAACCTGGACCAAGACGATCGTCGCGCTCGTGATCGGTGCGGTGCTCGGCTACCTCTCGGAAATGATCGCCGGCATGATCTCCGGCACCAAGAAGGCAGCCGCCTGAACGCAAAGCTCCCCGCCGGGTTCACCCTGAGCCCGGCGGGGAGCAGCGCCTCCACGGCTACTTCTTCAGCAGCTCGACGTCGATCTCCACCTTCAGCTCGTCTCCCACCAGAATTCCGCCGGTCTCGAGCGCAACGTTCCACTGCAGCCCGAAATCCCTGCGGTTGAGCCTCGTGGTGGCGCTGGCGCCGCGCTTCGTGTTGCCCCATGGATCCTGAACCTCGGTGCCGGCGTCCTCGACATCCAGCACCACCTCATGGGTGACGCCGTGAATGGTCAGATTGCCGGCCAGCTTGAGCGAGCCACCGGCATCCCGGGTGAGGCGGGTGCTCTTGAATTCGATGGTGGGATAGTTGGCCACATCGAGAAAATCGGCGCTGCGAAGGTGCTCGTCGCGCTTCTCGTCGCGGGTGCTGATGCTTGCGGCATCGATGACCGCCTCGATGGTGGACCGGGTAATGTCACGCGGATCCACCCGGACGTTGCCGGCGACCCGGGTGAACTCACCGCGGACATTGCTCACCATCATGTGGCGAATGGAAAAGTGGACGCTGCTATGGGCGGCGTCGATCTCCCAGGTGGTCAGATCGGCGCGGGGGGCGGCGGTGGTAGTTGCGGACGACATGGTTGCTCCGAATCAGTGGTTGCGTGGGCATCCGATTGCGATGCACTATATTATCCATAGCGCTATAAAATGTCAAGCGCTTGAATAAATGTAGTGCAACCACTATGTTTGCGCCCATGGACCGAGATTCCAGCTTCTGCCCCGTCTACGCCTCCATCGAGCTTCTCCAGGAGAAGTGGACCCTGCACATCGTCCGCGCCCTCCTCGAGGGCCCGCAGGGGTTCAACGAGCTGGGGCGGACCGTCGGCGCCAACCCCAGCACGCTCGTGCAGCGGCTCGAGCGGCTCGAAGCCATCGGCATCGTCGACCGCACGGTCCATTCGGTCATGCCGCCCCGCACCAGCTATGCGCTCACCCCTTCAGGTATCGCGCTCCAGGATGTCATCGACGCGCTGGCCCGGTGGGCCGGGGTGCACCTCAAGGCGCAGCCCAGGCCCGCCCGCCGCCGCTCATCCGGCGAGCTTCTCAAGAGCGCGAAGTAGGTCGAATTCCAGATCAGGAGCCTTCGGGAGCGGTCTCGGGAAAGGCGGCCGACGTGGCGGTGGTCTCGAGCGCCGGAGGCAACGGCTCGTCGTACTGGGCGGTAAGTTCCTCGCCGGCGATTCTGGCCTGCACTCGCTGCGACACCATCTGCGCCACGCTCGACGGGAGGCTGAACTCTCGCAAGTAGTGCTCGCTTGCCTGTCCCACCGGCATCACGCCCTTCAGCAGCCTCGTCAAGCCGATCGCGTTCTCCACGTGCGTGGACACCACCGCTTCGGCCGCGCGCGCGCCGACCATCCGCGCCAGCTCGACCGTCTTCTCGTGGAACCGGCGCCGATACCGCTGCTGCTCGAGCACGAGGTCGAGCCGCAGCCGCTGCCATCCGGCCAGCGCCGGCATCTGGGTGAGCGCGGGAAGGGACTCGAGCTCGAGCGAGGTGAGAGTCCGGGATCGCACCACCTCCTGCATTCCCTCGGGGACGGCGGTGACGCGGAAGTACAGATCCATACCCTCCAGCACAGGCACCCTCGAGGCGAACTCGCAGAGAAACTGCTGCGCCTCCGACGTATGGGTGGAGATCAGCGCTTCCCAGGCCGTGGCGTACGCGATCCGGACCTGGAGGTGTAACACCTCCGGGATGCGGCGCAGCGACATCTGGCTGGGCACCGTCATGTATTCACGACTCCGGCTGTTACGGCTGGGATGAGCGCGGTCCCGCACGAGGGGCGGACCGTGCAGAACTCAGCAATATCCAGTCCGCGGGTTCCAGCGGGGCAGGAGGAGCAACGGGCAGGTCTCTGCATCGCAAAATGCCCGGCGATTTGCAGAGCCGAGATCAGCGGAGAGGGGCTGGGAGATGCTTGGCGTACCGGGCCTCCCAGGAGCGGAGCGACTCGATCGAGAGCGTCTCGATTTCCCGGGACACCGCGCGCGCCGCCGTGAGGGCAAGTTCCGCATCGTCGCGATCGTCGGGCGAGGCGGCATGAGCGCGGATATCGGTGAGTCCCACGAGCACGGTGAGCTGATTGTTCACCCGGTCCTGCAGCATTATCCGGAGTTTCCTGACAAGGTGCTCGCGATCGGCTCGGGACTGCCGCCGTATCGCCAGGAGAATCAGTCCCTGGAGCCACACCAGGCAGACCATGGCGAGCGTGGGGACCCCGCGGGCGATCAGAGCAACCGTGGCGACGACGGCGACGATGATTCCGACGGTGGCGAGGGCG
>JBOHSC010000281.1:0-2401 GCA_050733115.1 Gemmatimonadales bacterium | reverse complement strand
CGTGATGTTCGGTGAGCGCCTGCTGTCTCTTTCCCACCACGTTCGATCGGGGTTCGCAATGGGCGTGAGCGAGGCCGTCGCCACCTTCGGGCTTTTCGCCGTCATCCTCGGATTGTCTCGACACCGTCCGAGCGCGATCGCCTTCGCCGTGGGCGCCTACATCATGGCGGCCTACTGGTTCACGTCATCGACGTCGTTCGCCAATCCTGCCGTCACGGTGGCGAGGGCTTTCACCGACACGTTCACGGGCATCCGACTGGCCGATGTTCCGCTCTTCCTCGCCGGGCAGGTTCTTGGCTCCGCGGTCGCCGTGGCGCTCTTCGGATGGTTCGACGCGACTCCCGCCCGGAGAAGCGCGTAGGGTCACACTCCACCGCCCCAGCGGTACTGCCAGGCGGCGCCGAACTGGTTGAAATTGTTCCCGGTCCTCGCCGACACGCCGAAGCTCGCCTGGAGCTTGATCGATTGGTGAGGGCGCGAGACCGGAAACGTCATGACGCCGCCCACCCGCCAGTTCTGCTGAAGATCGTTGTTCAGGTCGCCATTGATGGTGGTGCGGCCTCCGGTGAAGTAGGTCGCATCCGCTGATGCCCAGACGCCGGAGCGAAACCCGCGGATCACGTGAACCTGCGTCGAGTACACCGGAGCCTGCGCGCGCGTGTTGCCGTTGAAGAACGCGTGGTTCTCGGTGAAGAAAGTCGCGGCCGCCATGAGCTCGAGCGTCCACGGTCCCGTCGCCCGCGAGACTCCCACCTCGGGCTTGAACCACCAGCGGTGTGAGCTGATGTTGACGAGCCGTGTCGGGTCGTACTGGCCCACAGGCGCCGACACCTGGAGGCTGGTACCGACGATCAGTCGCTGCCGGTAACTTCTAAAGTCCTGGAGCGCGAGCGCCGGGGCGCCGTAAAGATTCACCGAGAGCCGCAGGCGCGGGTCGGCGAACCCGTTGACGGTGCGCTCGACGGGCGCACCGCTGTAGAGCGCCGTTCCGCTTAGCCATGTGTAGGGCATGATCGCGTCGACCTTGGCGGACTTGCCCCACAGGTCGAGCACCCGCGCGTAGGCGAGAACCGCGCTCGGCGTCGCCAGGTGCGCGTCGGTGAGGGGTACGGCGGAATCGAACGACAGCGAGCCGCGCCCGTCGGCGTAGCCCGCGACGAGGAAGTTCACTCCCACGGGCGCGTTGGAGTAGGCGCGCGGTTCGATGTCCTGGGCGCGGGCGGGCACAGCGAGACAAACGAGCAGGAAGGCGACGCTGACGAGGCGAGAAACGGCGTCCTGGATGCGGCCGAGCGCGAGCACGATTTCCGGAGCATAGGCGGAGAGGTGGCCGGATTCCACGTGAAGAATTTCACGAGCGACGGGTGATGCCGCGGCGAGTGGACCGGAGGCGCTCGCCACTCTCCGCAAATTCTTCCGAACCCACACGAAATATTCGAACCTCCCCCAAAATCACAGTGTCTATATCTGTATCAAGCCGGCTGAGCAGGGGCGGTACAAATGGCAAAGTCAGAAGCGCATGCCCGTAGCCATGGCCTCGTTTGGAAAGCTCGGCCGTCCCCCAAGAACGGCCACCAGTCCCCGCCCGAACCTCTAGATCTACGTCCTGACCCAACGCTCCCGCTCGAGGAGCCAGTTTCCTGGCCTCGCCTGCGGCTCCCCCTGGGCACGTTCCTCGGCCCGTACGAGATTTCCGGCACGCTTGGAGCGGGCGGCATGGGCGAGGTGTACCGCGCCCGCGACCCCAGGCTCCACCGCGACGTCGCTATAAAGGTGTTACCCCCCGCGTTCGCAGAGGATGGCGATCGCCTCAGACGATTTGAGCAGGAGGCCCGGGCCGCCGGGGCCCTCAGTCATCCCAACATCCTCGCGATCTACGACATCGGGACGCACGAGGGGGCGCCGTACGTGGTCTCGGAGCTGCTGGAAGGCGAGACCCTGCGGCACCGCCTCGGCGGCCACGCGATGTCACCGCGAAAGGCGGTCGAAATCGCCACCCAGATGGCCCACGGGCTGGCCGCGGCGCACCAGCGCGGCATCGTTCACCGCGATCTCAAACCCGACAACGTGATGGTCACGCGTGAGGGCCGGGTGAAGATCCTCGATTTCGGCCTCGCCAAGCTCACGCTTCCCGTCTTTGGCGGCCAGGTGGTGAGCCGCGCGGCGACCGTCGGCGTGGACACGGGGCCTGGCTCCGTTTGGGGCACGGCCGGATATATGTCGCCCGAGCAGGTCCGCGGGAAGCCCGTCGATCACCGGTCGGACATCTTTTCCTTCGGCGCGATCCTCTACGAAATGCTCTCGGGCAGGCGCGCCTTCAAGGGCGACTTCCCCGCCGACACGATGAGCGCGATTTTGCGCGAAGATCCTCCCGAGATCACGGGCACGGGCCACGCCATTC
>JBOHSC010000280.1:0-5874 GCA_050733115.1 Gemmatimonadales bacterium | reverse complement strand
GGGTCGCGACTCGTGGGGCCTGTCGCGCGCGACCACCGTGCCGGCCACCATGTCGCCGAGGCGCTTGGCCCGGGGATGGAACGCCACGAGCAGGGCGCCGAGGAGATAGGGTGGCGGGAGGATGTCGGCGGCGCGGAGGAGATTTCGCACCGCGGCCGCTCCGAAGGTGACGGCATGCCCGGTATCCATGACCACGCGAATGCCGGCGATCCTCTTGCCGGGGGTCTGCCCCCCTCGCAGGCCCTCGAAGAGGATGAAGTAGCCGGTCCATGCCGCGAAGCCGGCCAGCAGAAGGATCGCCTCTCCGAAGCGACCGAAGGTGAGACCGTAGCCGCCCAGGATGGCCAGCGCGACCAGCACCGCCAGCATGGCGCCGATCAGGATGAGCATGTCGAGCACGGCGGCGAGAGCACGGGACCCCACGCCGGCGATCTCCAGATCGAGCAGCACGTGCTCGGGAGTCTCGACCTCGAGGTGCTGGCGGTAGTCGGCGGGGGAGTTGCGCAGGGCGGGCATGCAGCGATTGTAATATCTTTCAGCCATGACGCCACCGGCCCTGCGCCCCCTCTCGGTGGGCGAGATCCTCGACGTCTCCTTCACGCTCTACCGCCGCCACTTCGCTTCTCTCGCCGTGGTGGCTCTCGTCTGCTCCGGAATTCCGGTGCTGCTCAACATGTATATCGCGGCGTCGGGCGGGATGCTCCAGAACCTGTCGCTCCTCCCCGTCTACTATGTCGTTCTGGTGGCGCTCAACTCCATCGCCACCGCCGCCACCGTCTTCATCGTCTCGGACAGCTACCTCGGCCGGCCGATCAATGCCGGTACCGCGCTCCGCCGGGCGGCACCGCTGATCGTCAGAATCCTGATCTGCTCGATGCTCACGGCGCTGGTGGTGGGCGTCGGCTTCGTGCTCCTCGTCATCCCCGGGATCATCCTCATCGCCGGACTCATCCTCTCGATCCCGGCACTGGTGATCGAGGGAAAGAGCGCGAGCGCCGCCCTCTCCCGGTCGTGGGAGCTCTCCCGCGGATCGCGCTGGCGGATACTCGGCCTTCTGCTCGTGCTCGTCGTCCTGCTCTACGTCCCCGTCGCCGCGATCGGGGCCATCGCCGCCATCTTCCTCCCCGGCGCCAGCACGATGATCCTCACGACCGGCGACACCACCGCGACCGTCATCGCGGTGGCCATCGGCGGCCTGATACAGATTTTCGTCTATCCCCTCTTCTACTGTGTGCTCACCGTCGCCTACTACGATCTCCGCGTGCGGAAGGAAGGCTTCGACCTCGAGGTCCTGGCCGCCACGCTCCAGGTCGCTTGAGCGCGTCCTGACGGCGATGCCGGCTCAAGGCTCACCCGATCCCGCCTCGCTGCGAAGCATCCTCGACACCGTCTTCGCGGCGCCGGTGTACCGGTGGGCCGAGGAGCCCGGACCCCTTCGCGCCCTTCGCGAGTGGTGGCAGCGGCTCGGCGAGTGGCTCTCGGGTCTCCGCGCCGACAATCCCACCGTGTTCCGCGTGCTCGTCCTCCTCCTGCTCCTGACGCTGCTGGGCCTCCTCGCGCATGCTGCCTGGGTGGTCTGGCAGACCATTCGCACCGGCGGCGGTCCCACTGCGGAGGCCGCCACGGCGCCTCGACGCGACACCCGCGACGCCGCCTGGTACTATCGCGAAGCCGACCGTGCGGCGTCGGCTGGGCGAATCAGCGAGGCCCTGCAGCTCGCCTTCGTCGGCCTCGCCCTGACACTCGATTCGCAGGGTCTGCTGCGATATCACCCGAGCAAGACGCCGGCGGAGTGCGCCCGCGAGGCGAACCTCGCCGGCACCGATCGGGAGCGGCTGCGCGAGCTGGTGCGCTCGCTGTACGCATACGTCTTCGGTGGGCGCCCCTGCGCCGCCGCCGACTACCGCCGCTGGCGAGAGGCCGGCGCGCACTCCTGGAATGCGCCCGCGCACTGAGCTCGCCGTCGGCGCGGCCGTGCTCGTTGCGCTCGGTATCGGCGTCGCCGCGCTCGGCAGCCGGCGCGCGCGCGTCGGCGACTCCGACCCCCGCCGATCCACCTATCTCTTCGGTCCCTCGGGGGCCAGCGGCTTTGCCGGTGCCCTCGCCCGCCTGGGGGTGCGCGTCGAAGGGTGGCGCCGTCCCGTCGGCTCGATCGACACGGCGGTCGCCGGTTCGGGGGGACTCACTGTCTTCCTTGGCCCCAGCGCCGAGCTCACGCCGGAGGAGGGAGCCGAGATCGCCTCGCTCCCCGCCGATCTTCTCCTCGCCGGCCCCTCGACTGCCGCGGCGATGCGCTGCCTCGGCTACGATGTGGTGCCCTGGCGGGGCGGCTCGGTAGCCGTACGCCGGCCGGCGCAGAGCGACTCGCTGCCCATGCCGATGGTTCGTGCGCTCCTCCGTGGCCGCTCGACCCGCACATTCGTGGATTCGAGCGACATGTCGGATGGCCGGACGATCTCCTGCACGGCGCCGGTTCCTCGTACCCTCGATACCCTCCTCGTGGCGGCAGGGCGGCCGGTGGCGCTGCGGCTCGGCCTGGACGAAGGCCGCACCGTCCTGCTCGTCTCCGACGACGGGCTCTTCTCGAATCGGGCCGTGCGCGAGTCTGCCGCGGGCCCCCTCATGCTCGCGCTGGTGGTGCCGCGGTACCGGCGCGTGGTGGTGGATGAGTACCATCACGGGTTCGAGGCCTCCGGCTCGCTGGCCGGCACCACGCTCGACTGGACCCTCCACTCGCCCTGGGGCTGGGCCATCTGGCAACTGGTGGTGGTAGGCGTGCTCGCGCTCCTCGCCGCCGGGGTACGATTCGGTCCGGCGGTACCAGCCATCGAGCGCCGGCGCCGCTCGCCACTCGAGCATGTGCGCGCCCTGGCGACGGCACTCGCCGCCGCGCGCGGGCACGACGTCGCGGTGCGCCTCATTGTGCAGGGACTCAGGCGGCGCCTCAGCCGCGCGGGACGTCCGGCACGCGAAGCGCCCGACCAGTGGCTCGCCTCGCTCGCGCCGTCGGTGCGCACCCCGCGGGGGCGCGAGGCGCTCGAGAGACTCGTCACAATCACTCGCAGGCCTGCCGCCGCCGGAGAAGTACTCGTGGCAGCCGGCGACGTCGAGACCCTCTGGGAGGAGCTGAAGCCGTCATGACGCTCGATCCGATCCCTCTCACCCCCGAGGAAGCGGCGACTCATGCCGCCACCGCCGCCCGCATCGTCGGGGCACTCGAGACGGTAGTGCTTGGCCAGGAAGCCGCGGTGCGAGAGTCGGTCGCCGCGTTGCTCGCGCGGGGGCACGTGCTGCTCGAAGGGGTTCCCGGCACCGCCAAGACCCTGCTCGTGCGCGCCCTGAGCCTGGCGCTCGGGCTCGACTTCCGCCGCATCCAGTTCACCCCCGACCTCATGCCCTCCGACATCACCGGCGTGAGCCTGCTGGCCAGCCAGGCCGTGTTCGCCTTCAGGCCCGGTCCCATCTTCGGTGACCTGGTGCTGGGCGACGAGATCAACCGCGCCCCCGCCAAGACGCAGGCGGCACTGCTCGAGGCCATGCAGGAGCGGCACGTGACGGTGGACGGCGAATCGCATGCGCTGCCGGAAAGCTTCACCGTTTTCGCCACTCAGAATCCGATCGAGTTCGAGGGGACGTACCCGCTTCCGGAGGCCGAGCTCGACCGATTCATTGTGAAGGTGCTGGTGGGATATCCCGCGGAGCCGGTGGAGCAGGGGATTCTCGGCCGGGTCCTTGGCGGCTTCGAGTCCGACCTCCCCGCGAGCTACGGCATCGGCGCCGTCGCCGACGCGACGGCACTGGCACGGCTGCGCGACGCCGTCCGCCGGGTGCGCGTCGAGCCAAGCATCGTCGGCTACATCACCGCCATCGTCCGCGCGACCCGCTCCGCGCCGGTGCTCACGCTCGGCGCCTCGCCGCGAGGAAGCGTCTCGCTCCTCAAGATGGCCCAGGCGTCGGCGCTCCTCGACGGGCGCTCCTACGTCGTGCCGGACGACGTGAAGTCGCTGGCCGCCGCGGTGCTGCGGCATCGAATCGCGGTGGCCCCGGAGCTCGAGCTCGAGGGCGTCACTGCCGACACCGCGCTGCACGGCATCGTCGAGAAGATCGAGGCGCCACGGTGATCGCCCTCCCGTCGCGCCGCTGGTTCCTGGGCGGGGCCGCGCTCGCCGCCGTGGCGGTGGCGAGCGTCTGGTGGCCCGGCGCCGCCGTGGCACTGCTCGCCACGGCCGACGCGATCTGGATCGGGCTGCTCGTGGTCGACGCCGCTCTCGCGCCGGAACCTCGAGACCTCGTGGTGACGCGTGAGGCACCCGCGGCGTTTGCACTGGGGCGCGAGGCGACGGTAGGCTACCGCTGGCGGGTACGCGGCGCTCGCCGCGTCTCGCTCCAGCTCCGCGAGCGGCTCCCCGATCCACTGGGAGGCGCCGACACCCCTCTCCGCCGGATCGAGGTTCCCCCCGGCGCGGAGTTTCACGAGGCCCTCGAGATCCGTCCGGTGCGGCGCGGCATCGGCGCAGGGGGGCCGATCGCGGTCCGGGCGCTCGGTCCGCTCGGCCTCGCCTGGCGGCAGATGTCGCTCGCCATGCCGTGGACGGCTACCGTTTATCCCGGAATCGCGAGCGCCTCGCTTCGCGCGCTGCCCCTTCAGGATGCAAGGCGCCGCGAGGCGGGACTGCGCACCGTCCGGCGGCCCGGCGAGGGGCGCCTCTTCGAGGGATTGCGTGAGTGGGTACCGGGTGACGAGACCCGCATCATCGACTGGAAGGCGACCGCGCGCCGGGGAAAGGCCATCGCGCGGCAATACGAGGACGAACGGCGGCAGCAGGTGATGATCGCGGTGGATGCCGGGCGGCTGCTCACCGCCGAAGTGGGCGGTGTGGCGAGGCTCGAGGCGGTGATTGCCGCGGCGCTGCATCTGGCGTATGCAGCCGTCGAGCACGATGACAACATCGGCCTGCTCGTCTTCGCCGATACCATCCAGCGCTACGTCGCGCCCGGGCGCGGACGCCGTGCGCTTCGCGCCGTGCTCGAGGGGTTGGCGGCGGCGGAAGGACGGCTCGTCGAGAGCGACTACCCCGCCGCTTTCCGCCACCTCGCCGCGCACAATCGCAAACGGGCGCTGACCGTCCTCTTCACCGACGTCATCGATCGAACCGCGAGCGAGGCCCTCGTGGCCCACGCCGCCACGTTGCGCCCTCGCCACCTGCCGCTCGCCGTCACTCTTCGCGATCCCGCGCTCGAGGCGCTCGCCACCGGCCGGCCGGCCGGGTCCCAGGCTGCCTTCGAACGGGCGGCCGCCGAGGAGCTGCTCGGCGCGCGGGAGGCGGCGCTGGCAGAGATCAGATCGCGTGGCGTAATGGTGCTCGACGTCCCGCCCGGCTCGGCGAGCACCGCCGTCGTCGAGCGGTACCATCAGCTGAAGCGCCGGGGTTTGCTCTAGGCCGAGAGGGGAAGTCCGGCGGCGCCGGGAAAAGCGGAGACGAAGGCCTCGACGGCCAGCGGATCGAGCTGGGTTCCGGCCACGCGGCGAAGCTCCACGATGGCCGCCTCCGCCGGGCGGGAGGTGCGGTAGGGCCGCTCGGTGGTCATCGCGTCGAAGGCGTCGGCCACGGCGACGATGCGGGCCTCGAAGGGAATCTTTTCGCCGCGCAATCCATCGGGAAATCCCCGCCCGTCGAGGCGCTCGTGGTGCGAGCGCACGATTCGGAGCACGTCGGGCGACTCCTGCGCCAGCGGCCAGAGCATCCGCTCGCCGAGCGCGGGATGTTCGCTGATCTGGCGAAACTCGTCCTCGGTGAGCAATCCCGGCTTGTGCAGCACCGCCTCCCGGGTTCCGATCTTGCCGATGTCGTGCAGCTCCCCGCCCAGCCTGAT
>JBOHSC010000279.1:0-2301 GCA_050733115.1 Gemmatimonadales bacterium | reverse complement strand
GGTCGGGCCCGTCGTCTGGCCGCCGGTATAGCCAACGGCAACATCGGTAACGCCCTCGACCTGCCGGAAGAGGGACTCGACTCCCCAGAAGCATCCGGCGGCGAAGGTGGCTGTCTTGAGCTGGTCGTTCATCGGCACTCCGTTCAGGTCGACCTTCCGTTCTTTACCATCCCAACTCTCCGCTCTTCGCCAGTCTCGCGATCTCATCCCCCGCCCTGAACGCCAGCGCCTGGATGGTCGCTGTCGGCTGGCCCCGGCCGCCGGTCACGAAGCTGCTTCCGTCCACCAGGAAAAGGTTGGGTACGTCGTGGGTGCGGTGCGAGCGATCAACGACCGAGCGGCCGGAATGGTTCCCCATCCGGCAGGTGCCGAGCAGGTGCACCGCCGGATAGTAGGTGTCCAGCGGGAAGTTCCAGGTCCTGGTGGCGCCGGCGGCCTCCAGAAGCTCGACGGTCCGGTCCTGGAAGAACCGGTAGAGGCGAACGTCGTTGTCGTGCTCCCGGAAGGTGACTCGGAGGGCCGGCAGACCCCATGCGTCCTTGAGGTCGGGGTCGAGACTGATGCTGTTGCTCTCGACCGGGAGTGAGGTCGTATGTGCGAGAGCGTACATCGAGCGATTGTAGTACGTCCTGAGCGCCTGCTTGAACCCGGCGCCCCACCGCGGCATGTCCCGAGGAAGCCCCTCGAGCGCGAAACCGATCGGCGGGAAATCGAAGCGGGTATCGATGCCGCCACCGCCCACGAAGCCCTTCGCCGGATCGACCTCATAGAAGTCGTGGACGACCCTCGAGACGTGAACGCCCCGGTAGCCGTTGAGCTCGTGGTCGAACAGCCCGCCGGTGAACGCCCCGCCGTTGTACATGAGGTACTTGCCGACCAGTCCGCTCGAGTTGGCCAGCCCGTCGGGGAAGAGCCTGGACCTGGACATGAGAAGCAGCCGCGGCGTCTCCGCGCCGTTGGCGCAAACGACGACGGCGCGCGCCGGCTGGAAGTGTTCCCGGCGGCGCGCGTCGAAGTACACTACGCCGCTCGCCCGACCCCGGCGGTCCACCTCGATCTTCCGTACGTAGCTCCCCGGCCGGACCTCGCAGCGCCCGGTACGCTCCGCCGCCGGAATGACGCTCACGAGGGTGCTCGACTTGGCGCCCATCTCGCACCCGAACCCCTCGCAAAAGCCGCACTGGGTGCACCCGGCACGGCCGCGATACGGTTGCGAGAGGATCGCCAGCGGCGCCGGGGCCGCGGTCCAGCCGAGCTTCTTTGCCGCCCGTTCCATCAAGACGCCGGCCGGCTTGATTGGGAGCGGGGGAAGGGGATATGGCTTGCTCCGCGGTGGCTCGTGAACGGCCACACCCGCCAGTCCGGAAACGCCGAGCTCCCATTCCGCCTTTGTGTAGTACGGCTCGAGGTCGGCGTAGGAGATGGGCCAGTCGTCGAGGCCGGTGCCCTCCACACCGCCCGTGCGGCTCCGCTCCAGGAAGTCGATTTCGTGGAAGCGCCAGTAGTTCCCGGTGAAGTGCACCGTCCCACCGCCCACCACGCGTCCATACGAGACGGTGGGATTGACCATTGCCACCTCGCTCTCGCCGGTTCGCCGGGTGTTGGGCTGGAGCCGATGATCGTTGGTGAGTGCGTGCAGGTCGTGCGACCAGATCTCGTCGTGCTGGAAATCCCGCTCGCTCAAGCGAGGGCCTTGCTCGAGGACCACGATCCGGAACCCCGCCTCGGCGAGCTCCTTTGCGATGACGCCGCCGGCCGCGCCGGCGCCGACGATCACGAAATCGGGGAGATCACCGCCCACCAACGTCCTCCCGGTCGTAGTAACCGAACGGCGGCTGCCACACGAATCGGTCCTCGAATCCAATCCACTGCCACCCTACCCCGTCGCGGTTGCCGCCGTACGAGGGATTGGCGAGGAAGCCGGCGACGGTACCCCAGCGCACGAACTCGAAGAAATCGCTGGCCTCGATGGCGTGGAGCACGTCGTCCTGGTCGGCCGGCCCGAGCGCGGCGAACCCGGCGGCACCGGGATGACGCTGCGCGACCACTGCGGCCAGCGTGGCGAGCCCGCCGGTTGCCAGCGCACGCTGATCTCGTGCGAAAGTGTCGAGGGCGCGGTCGATGAAGTGGACCACGCCGGCCTCGCGCGCGCCGGGACCGTCGTCACCCGGCAATATCCGGGCGGCCATCGCGTCTATCTCCGCCGCCTGTGCGGGCGAGAACGACTGGAATCGCGCGGCCTCCGGCGCTGCGGTCGCCGTGGCGGCATGCGCCCCCGCCGATGCGATCGCGGGCCAGTCC
>JBOHSC010000278.1:0-3486 GCA_050733115.1 Gemmatimonadales bacterium | reverse complement strand
GTGCAGCTCCCCGCCCAGCCTGATGCCGTCGAGACTCGCGCCATCCACCCCGAGCTGGGCCGCGGTGGCCACTGCGTAACGGCTCACCCGGATGGAGTGGCCGCGGGTATAGGCGTCCTTGGCCTCGAGGGCCCGGGCCAGCATCTGCACGCCCTGGAGGAAGAGCTCCTGGATCCGCTGCGCCTGCTTCTGCACCTGGTCCTCGAGGTGTTGCTGGTAGTAGCGGTTCTGGAGGACGAGCGAGCGTTTTTCCAGGACCCGCGCGACGCGCGCCTGGAGCTCGCTCATCGAGATCGGCTTGAGGAGAAAGTCGGCCGCGCCCTTGTGGAGGCAATCCACCGCCGTCATCGTCTCGCTCATGCCGGTGAGCATGATGACCGACGTGTCGGGGTAGCGTCGGCGCAGCTCCTCGAGGAGCTCGATGCCGTCGAGATCGGGCATGCGAAGATCGGAGATGACGAGCGGCGTCTCACCGATGCGGTCGAGGACGGCGAGCGCCCCGCGGCCGGTCGAGGCCTCGAAGCAGAGGAAGCCCTGCGCCCCGAGCATCCGGACGAGAGAGCGACGAACACTGGACTCGTCGTCCACGACGAGACAGTTGACGGAGCCGGCAACGAACGCCGGGGCTCCCTGGAATTCTGGCATATGGACAATCGACTCACGGTAGGCGTTGGATGCCACGAACATCCAATAGGCATTCACTGTAAGTAGATGGCGGGGGAATGTCCACCTTCTTCCGCCCTCTGCGGTAGCCGGGGGACGCATTACATTGAAGGCGTCCACTTGCGCGCTCGCCCGAACCTCGTCGCCGGCATGCCCGGAGAGGAGAGCAGATGCTTGGCGTTCAGGCCCGCCTGCGGTCCGAGCACCAGCGGTTGTATCCCGATCTGACCGCTTCAATCTGGTATGAGGTCGCCCCCATCTTCCCGGGCGTGACTCAGCGGATGGTCAACATGGCCGGCGATCGGCTGACCCGGCTTTCGACCCCGCGCGGTTTCTTCATCCTTCGGGCAGATCATCTCGAGTTTCGTCCGTCGCCCGCCGCCACCGAGTCGCAGGTCACGGCGTAGGCGCGCGCCCTTCCCGGCTCACCAGGGTGGAAGATGGCGCGAATCCTCCTGATCGATGACGACGAAAGCCTCCGGCGACCGCTCGAGCGGGTGCTGCTACGCTCCGGCTACGAGGTTTCCGTGGCGTCGGATGGAGTGTCGGGTCTGAGGATGTGGAGGGAGGTAGGCGCCGATCTGATCATTACCGATCTGTGCATGCCCCGCAGAACTGGTCTTGAAGTCATCATCGAGATCCAGGCGCTCGCGCCCGGCGCGGCCCTGCTTGCAATGTCAGGTGGTTTCGAGAGCGGCACGCTCGACCTTCTCGGATCTGCCTCCCAGGCCGGCGCCGTGAGGACCCTGGCCAAGCCCTTTACCCTGGAAGAGCTACTCGCCGTGGTCCGGGAGCTCCTGGCGCCCGAGTCGGAGCTTCGACCCTCCGGCGGACCGTCGCTCCGGAGGCCGCCGGGAGTGTCCAACGAGGAGCGGGGCGCCGACTAGCGCGGCTTCGAGAATTCCGGTCCGATCAGTAGTCCGTCCACCGTGTACTCCCCGATCTTCGAATTCCCCTGCCACAGCTCGAGCGCCACCATCTGCCCCCCCTCGATGTGAGGGGCGTAGGCGTTGTAGAGGTGGCTCAGGTGATACTCCGCTGCGGGCCGATTCCAACCACTTCCGAGGCGAAGGCGGAGCAGACCCGGCGACGCCTCTTCGCAAGTCGTGATCATGTTCAGCCGCTCGAGCGTGGCGAGCGCGATGCGCCCGTCCGGATCGAGCACGAACGGTATCGTGGCCTGATCGGCCGGCGCATTGGCCGGAGACCGTTTGGGTGACACCGGCGCCGTAGACCCGGCCTGGCCCCCGCACCCCGCGAGGACCCAGACGGCCAACAGCGCGCAGATTTTCCGGCCGGCGCTCATGTATCGGCGTTCTCCTTTGGAGGTATGGCCGCATCGCTCATTCTCGACATGTCCTGCGGCCAGTCGCGGGGCCGTGGCGCATCGCCGCGGAACTCGAAGTGATCGCTCCGAAGAAACCGGTCGCCGGTGATAGCGCCCGAGTCGGTGAGTCGCCGGTGCATGAGAATGGCAACATGGCGAAGAAGTTGCTCCACCGGAAGCCACACCCCGCCCTCGATCCCCGGATACAGCTTGCCCAGCCCCGGCCGCAGACGCGCCTGCCGGCCTCGCGATTCCGTCACGCAATATCCTTTCGTGCCTGCGGCAGGTCCATTCCTGCCTCTGACGCCGGAAATGTAGAGACGGGGACCGGAAACGGCACCCGCCGGAACCGGCGATGGAGGACGATGGCGAGAGGGGGTACCAGACCGAGCCAGAGTGACACGGTCCCGTACTGCCATGCGTGGTCATTGAATCCGTGGGGGGCCGGAAAGAATCCTCGGGTGACCGTTGCGATGTGGGTGCAGAGGGCGATGATCGCCGCCTGCTTCCGGTCTCTCGCGACGAGGCACGCCGGCAGCTCCTCGTAGAAGAACCCGGTCTGCGGAACCACGGCGAGCGCGAGGAGTAGCCGCGCGTCGGGGTCGCGCCAGCAGAGGAGCGCCACCAGCATGATGAAACCACCGGGCCGCATGATGAGCGGGTGGAAGTGGGTCGAGGCCGCCAGCGCTTCCCTCCACTCCCAGGGCCACCTCGGATTCACGATCAGGCTCACCCCCACCAGCACCGCACCGCCGCCGACGATCACGAGCGCATCCCGCCGGGTGCGAGCCCCCGCCAGCATTGCGACGCCCACATTCGGCTTCGCGGCCGCCAGCCAGCCGAGCGAGGGGAGCAGCATTGCGGCGGTCAGGATGGCCGACCAGTTTCCGCTGCGCGCACAAACCAGAAATGGGAGGCCCAGAAACGTGGGCCAGAGGTACGGCCGTGTCCGGCCGACCGCGAAGCCGAAGAGTGCCGCGCCGCCGGCGACGAACACGGCGCGCGCGGCCTCGAGGGAGATGAATCCCAGCGGAAGCCCGGCGATCGCGGCGGTGAGGGGGTAGTAGAGAGGAAAGGGGAAGTCGGTCGTCCGGATCGTGGCATAGGGGTTCTGGCCGTGCACCAGCGCCCGCGCCGCCCACCAGATCTGGTCCATGTCGGAGGAGGCAAACGGCGCGGCGTAGTAGTAGCCGAGCAGGACGCACCCGGCCACCGATCCGGCGATCCCCGCGAAAAGTAGAGGGCGGAGGTGGGGGCGGAGCGACGGGGGCATCCTCCAGAATAACGGGGAACGCATGAACACACTCACCTTCACGGCTCTCCTCGCACTCGGTTCATTCTTCGCGGGGCTGCTCGGTTCGCTGACGGGGCTGGGCGGCGGCGTGATCATCATTCCGCTGCTCACGCTCGCCTTCGGCGTAGATTTTCGCTACGCCGTGGGCGCCTCACTGGTGTCGGTCATCGCCACCTCGTCGGGCGCCGCGGCGGCGTATGTC